>JAWLGW010000240.1:0-8017 GCA_041690735.1 Planctomycetota bacterium | reverse complement strand
GATCGTCCGTGTTCGACAGGGCTCCTCGCGAGGCGCTCCTCGCGCTCTGCGACAGCCTCCCCCGCCCGTACCCCCCCAGCGCTGCAGGCGTCGAGGTCAGGTGAGGAGGACCGTCGCGGCGGCGAGGGCCAGCAAATAGGCCAGCAGGCCGCCGCCTACCACGGCCAGGACGCGGGCCGCGGCGCGCAAGCCCCGGCCGCCGCTCCAGTCGGCGAGGAGCGCCTCGGGGCTGACGTCGCGGAGGGGACACCCCAGCGCGGCGGCGATGCGGGCGCCGAGCCCGTCGGCGTCGGGGCCGACCCGCAGCCGCTCCCCCGAGCGGAGCTCGAGGTGCACCGCCGGGTCGTGACCCTGCAGGGCGCCCACGGTCACCGCGGCCACGGCGTCGCGGGCGCCGGCGCGCCACGCCGGCTGGATCGCCTCCAGGCAGCGCAGGCGCCAGCGGCCGTCGGTCCGCGAGATCTCGAGGCGGCGCGCGTGGACCAGCGTCACCCCCAGCACCAGCCCCAGGGGCAGGGCGAAGAACACCAGCCAGCCCGACAGCCCGAAGTACGCGGCCCGCCAGCGGAAGGTCACCTCGTCGCCCCTGAGGAACGCGTTGAGGGGCCCGGCGAGGTCCTGCACGAAGCTGTCGCTCACCGACGGCCGCAGGCGCACCGGCAGCGGCTCGCCCGCGCGCCGCTCGATCCACCAGTTGGCGCGGCTCTGGCTGTAGCGGGTGTCCTGGATCGTCGTCTCGACGGCCATGGTGGCGTGGCGGACGTCGGCCAGGGACACCCGCCGGACCGTGCGGCCGTGGAGGGCGTCGGCGTTGATCAAGGTCAGCGTGGGCTCCGGGTCGCGTCGGTCGGCGCGGATCGCCAGCACCTCGGCCCCGAGAGCGGTCGCCAGCATCGCGATCGCCAGGACGCCCGCCGCCGCCAGGCAGCCTCCCGGCGTCCGGCTGGCGACCACCAGCCGCTGGGGAGTGTCGGTGGTGACCTTCATGAGCGGGGATCCTAACGCGCTCTACATGAAGTTCCGGGTATGCAGGGCCGACAGCCGCGCCGCCTCCTCCGGGGAGAAGCCGAGCTTGCTCAGCCGCCGTCGCCGCCCCGCGTCCATCTCCCGCTCCAGGGCGACCACCCGGTCGAAGCCGGCGCCGATCGCCGCGGGGTCGAGGGCGCCCGCGGCCAGGATCACCAGGGCGTCGAACACCTCCTGGTTGAGCCCCGCCGTGTGGCTGAGGGCGTCGTGGCGGCGCTCCACCGCCGCGGCCAGGCGGCTGAGCTCGGCCGGCTCCTGCTCCACGTGCCGCCGCAGGTGGGACAGCCCGAACGCCACGTGACGCGCCTCGTCCTGGGCGGCGAGCTGGGCCACCTGCCGGGTGACCGGGTCGGGGGCGTGCTCGTGGAGGAACCACAGCAGCGCCAGGAAGCTGCCCTCGCCCAGGACCGAGAGCAGGAAGCTGGCCAGGGCGAAGTCGGGCTCGTCGACCAGGGTCTTGAGCGAGGCCTGCCCCCCATGGCTCGAGGTCCCGAGCCGCTGGCGGCGCAAGAGCGCCCGCCGGGTGAACACCTCGATGTGCCGGGCCTCGTCGGCCGCCTGAATGGCGAGGACCTGCAGCACCTCCTTGAAGTGAGGGTGGACCTGCGCCAGGAAGCGGGCCGGGACCAGCAGCGCCGCCGTCTCGTTCTCGATCAGGTAGGTCATGACCTGCACCACCGCGTCCTCGACCTCCTCGGGGTGGGTGCAGGGGGCCGACCAGTCGATCGCCTTCTCCGGATCCCACTGGGCGGCGACGGCCTGGCGGTACAGGCGCGCGGCGTCGTCGGCCCACACCTCGACCTTGCGCTGGAGGGAGAAGCCGAAGGCGGGCGCCCCGGCCTCGACCAGGGCCCCGCGAGCGGCGAGGCCCCAGCGGGGGGAGGGGCGCTCCACCACAGCGCCGGCGGCGGTGGGGTCGGCCTCGCCGGCGCGCTCGGCGCCCGCCCACCGCTGCACCTCGGCCGGCCCGCGGGTCACGTGGGCGACCCCCGCCTCGTCCGCGGGCCACGCGACCGCGTGCCCCTCGGCGCGACACCAGGCGCGCAGGTCGACCGCCAGGGCGGGGTGGCGCCCGCGCACCGCCAGCCGCCCGCCCGGCGGCAAGCGACGCAGGGCGCGGGCGACGAGGATGTGCCCGCCCCGGTCGAGGCCGAGGTCCTCGAGGTCGAGGGCCTCGAGGTCGAGGGCCCCGTGGTCCAGGTCCTCGCCGTTCACGCGGTCTGGGCGGCCAGCCACGGCTCGATGGTGGCGAAGGCGTCCACCGCCCGCTCCAGCTGCGCGTATCCGCTGGTGCGCCCGGGGCGCCAGGCCTTGAGCCCCTCGAGGTCGAGGAGCGGCCGCACCGCCGGGTCGTCGTACGACATCTCCAGCAGCAGCGCGGTGAACCGCTCGATCTCCGCAGCGGGCGCGTCGTCGAGCACCGTGAAGTTGCAGTGGTCGTAGGGGGCGGTCTGGGTCAGCACCCGCACCGCGCCGCTGGGGATCGTCCCCTCGCGAGCGAACAGGGCGTGGTTGCCGTCGATCAGACAGGCGGCGGCGACCTCCCCCGCGAGGAGGGCCTTGACCGCATCCCGCTCGCCGCCGATGTGGTCGCCGTGCTTGCCGACGGCCACCTCGTGCCGCACCACCTCGAAGTCCTCGCCCGGTCGCAGGCCCGCCGCCGCCAGGTGGCCCAGGGGGATCAGCGTCGCCTGCGGCGAGTCCGAGGCCCCCACCGCCACGGCCTTCCCCCGCAGGTCGAAGAGCTCCTGCACGGGGCCCTCGGCGCGCACCAGGACGATCGAGGTCAGGTCCTGGTCGGTGTCGCGCATGGCGATCGCCCGCGCCTCACGGCCGCGGGCGCGCGCCAGGCGATCGGCCTCGATCCAGGCCAGCGGCGAGTTCCAGGCTACGTGCACGTGGCCGGCGAGGTGCGCCTCGACCTGCCGCTCGTAGTTGGTGTACAGGACGTAGTCGAAGGGCAGGTCGCGGGCCGCGAAGAACTCCTGGAAGCCGTCCCAGATGGTGACGACCTTGGGGTCGTAAGCGACGGCGCCCAGCAACAGGGTCTCGCTCATGAGGCCTCCTAGAACAGGGGCAGGCCGCACACGGCCTTGCCGATGAAGTCGAACAGCTGATCGGTGGTGGGCGCCATGATCGCGCCGGCGCGCCCGTCGCGGAAGTAGCGCTCCACGGCCACGTCGTTGCGGTAGGCGGCCCCGCCGCACACCCGCATGGCGGTGTCGAGGACCTCCAGCGCCGCCTCGCCGGCGGCCGCCTTGGCCTCGAGGACCCGCAGCATGGCGTCCTCCCGCCCCGCCTCCGCCGCCTCGCAGGCGTCGAGCCACAGCAGGCGGGTGGCGTCGGCCCGGATCCGCATCCGCGCCACGTACGCCCGGATCGTGGGGAGGTCGGCCAGCGCCGAGTCGAGGTGCGCGTACCGCGTCCCGCTCACGTGGGCCGTCGCTCGCGACAGGGCTCCCTCGATCAGGCCGATCGAGCAGCCGGCGTTCATGAGGCTGAAGATCGGCAGGACGGTGCCCATCATGACGTCGAACCCCGCGCCGTCGGCCCCCAGCATGGCGGCCTGGGGGACGCGCACCTCGGCGGCCGTCACCGGCGAGGAGTCGTTGCCGCGCAGGCCGAGGCCGCGGTAGGGCCCCGGGGTGGACAGCCCCTCCGCGTCGGCGGGCACCAGCCAGATCGTGCTCATGCCCTCGGCCTCGAGGGGGGTGCTGGACCACACGTAGTCCGTCGCCGCCCGGGCCGAGGTGACCCAGCTCTTGTGGGCGTCGAGGCGCACGCCGTCGCCGGCGCGGGCGGCGGTGCTGGTGGGGGCCCAGAAGTGGCTGCGCGACCCCGCCTCCGAGAAGGCGAGGGTGGTGAGGCGCTGGCCCGAGGCCAGCCCGCGACGGACCTCCTTGGCGCCGTAGCGCTCGACCACCGCCACCCCGGCGTAGTGCATGCACACCACCATGGCGGTGGAGCCGCACTCCCGCGCCAGGCGCTCGACGACGCGCGCCGCGGCGGTGACGCCGTGCCCCATCCCGCCCACCTCGCGGGCGCTGATCAGGCCCAACAGCCCGGCCTCGGCCAGGGCGTCCACGGCGGCGCGGGGGAAGGCGGCCTCGGCGTCGACGGCGGCGGCGTGCTCGGCCACCACGCCGCGCGCCAGCGCGTCGACGCGGGCCGACAGATCTTCGAGAGAGGGAGACATGGACAGCTCCTTGGGGCGGCGCGCAGGCGCGCCTCCCAGGGAGCTCCATTGGGAGCTGAGGAGGAACTACACGCCTGCGCCCGACCGGCGCGGTGGGGTGTGCTCGACGCCGTCGAGCAGCTCAGGGGACGGTCACAGACGGTGGATCACGACATCCTCACGGAGACGACGCGGGAACGAACGCGCGGATTGTGGCACGGCCAGGCAGCGGGGGCGAGCCATCACATGGAGATCGAGCCCTTGCGGAACTCGGTGCGGCCGATGTGCACGTTGACCAGCGCGGGACGCCCGGCGGCGGCCGCCGCCTTGGCCTCGCTGAAGGCGCCCTCGACGTGCTCGAGGTCGGTCACCCGCAAGCCGACGCCCCCCAGCCCCTCGGCCACCCGCTCGTAGTCGGTGCGGGCGAGGACGGTGCCCACGTCGTCCTGCAGGATCTCGACCTGATCGCGGGCGATCTGCGCCCAGCCGGCGTCGTTGCCGACCACGGCGATCACGCCCAGCCCGTGGCGGGCGAAGGTGTCGAGCTCCATGAGGCTGAAGCCCGCGGCGCCGTCGCCCCACAGGAGCCACACGTCGGCCCCCGGGTAGCACAGCGCGGCGGCCAGGGCGAAGCCCGCCCCGACGCCGAGGGTCCCGAACGCCCCGGGGTCGAGCCACCGCAGGGGGCCGCGCGGGCGCAGCACGTAGGCGGCCGTGGCCACGAAGTCGCCCCCGTCGCCCACCAACACCGCCTCCTCGCCGAGGTGACGCTCGATCGCCTGGCACAGGGCGACCGGGTTGACCGGCGGCGCCTCCTCGCCGGCCATGGCGTCGATCTCCGCCTCCCGGGCGGCGTCGCGCTCGCGGAGGGCGGTGTGCCACGCCTCCCAGCGGCCTCCTGGGTCGCCGGCGCGCGATGCGAGGCGGCGCAGGAACCGGCCCGGCTCCCCCGGGATCGGCAGGTCGGGGACCCGGTTCTGCACCAGGGTGCCGAGCTCGAGGTTGACGTTCACCAGGGTCGCCTTGCGCGAGATCGCCTGGCCGTAGGCGAGGCGGAAGTCGCAGGGGACGCCGGCCAGGATCACCAGGTCCGCCTCCTTGAGGGCGGCGCTGCGTTTGTGGAGGCGCTGCAGCGGGTGGTCCTTGCCGAGCAGGCCGCGGGCCATGCCGGCGAGCCAGGTGGGGACCCCCAGCCGCTCCACCGCCTGCGCCACCAGGTGCGCCTCGTCGGGGCGGGTGAGCGCCTGGCTGCCCACCAGCAGCACCGGCCGCTCCGCCCGCTGCAGCAGCGTGGCCGCCCGACCCACCAGCGGGCCCAGGGGGTCGTTGTGGACCGGCCGCACCCGCGGGCTCGGCTCGAGCGGCGGCTCGGCCCCCGCGAACAGCCGGTCGAGGTGGCGCCGCACGTACATGCCCACGGCGCGGGCGGCCAGCGACCTCCCCTTGCCCGCCTGCTGCTCGTACCAGGAGCGCACCAGCGCCTCGTCGTACAGCAGGTCGATCGGCAGCTCGACGAACACCGGGCCCGGCACCCCCGCGGCGGCCTGCCGGAACGCCTCCTCCAGCACCGGCGTGACGTCCGCCAGCTTGGCGACGGTGGCGGACCACTTGACGTGCGAGGCCACCGCGGTGAGCTGGTCGATGTCCTGCAGGGACCCCCGCCCCTTGAGGACGGTGGCGGCGGCGCCGCCGATCAGGACCAGCGGCGCCTGCGCCATCTTGGCGTTGCGCAAGGCGGTGAGGGCGTTGGTCACGCCGGGGCCGGCGGTGACCGCGGCGACCCCGGGGACGCCGGTCAGCCGCCCCACCGCGTCCGCCGCGAACACCGCGTTCACCTCGTGGCGGACGTCGATCACGCGCAGGCCCCGCGCCTTGGCCGCCACCAGGATCGGCGAGATGTGCCCCCCGCACAGGGTGAACACGAAGCGCACCCCCTGCCGCTCGAGGACCGCCGCCACCCGCTCTCCGCCGTTCATGCGCCCTCCTGAGCGAGCACGTGCCGGGGCAACACGAAGCAGGTGAACCGCCCCGAGAAGACCTCGACCTCGCCCTTGACCACCTTCACGTCGACCTCGCGCCGCTTGCCCTGCTCGGTCTCCACGGCGGCGACGGCCACCACCGCCTCACCCACGGTGACCGGCCGGGTGAAGCGGACCTCGGCGGCGCCCAGCACCACGTTGGGGTCGTTGACCGCCAGCATGGCCGCGTAGTCGGCGAGGCCGAACACGAACCCGCCGTGCACCAGGCCCCGCTCGTCGGCGGCCATGTCGGGGCGCGTCTGCAGGCGCACCTCGGCCTCGCCCGGCGCCAGGCGCAGCGGCTCGCCGCACAGGGCGCGGTCGATCGCCAGGTGGGTGTTGGGCTGGCTGGGGTCCATGCGGCACCTCGCGCGGCCGGCATGGTAGCCCCGGAGGCGTGTGGCCGGGGGCGGGTCCGGTCCAGTATCCTCCCGGCCGTATGACGTTCCCACCCCTGGGCCAGCTGGCCGTGCAGGCGCGCCTGATCGACCCCGCCTCCCTGGAGCGGGTCCTCAAGGTGCAGCAGGAGAAGCGCCGCCGCGGCGAGTTCACGCGCCTGGGCGAGCTGCTGGTGGACGCGATCAAGTGCCCGCCGCAGGCGGTGCGGCAGCTGCTCGCCCAGCAGGGGATCGGCCTGGTGGCCTGCGAGCTGTGCGAGACCCGCTACAACGCGGCGGCCTTCGCCGGGAGGACGCCCTGCGCGCGCTGCGGCCGCGCCCTGCGCCCGGCGGCGGCGGAGGCCTCGCTGCGGGTGGAGGACGCGTTGGTCGACCCGGGGCCGCAGGCGGAGCGAGCGCTGTTCGAGCTGCGGCGCCGCAACCCGCGGATCGGCCGGTTCGAGGTGCTGGGCGAGGTGGGCCGCGGCGGCATGGGGGTGATCTACAAGGCCTGGGACCACCAGGCCGGGGCGCTGGTGGCGCTCAAGTTCATGCTGAACGCCGCCGACGCGCCCTACGAGGAGCGGATCCGCTTCCGCCGCGAGGGCGAGGCCCTGATCGCGCTGCGTCACGACAACGTGGTGGGCGCCCACGCGGTCGAGGAGGAGGGCGGGCTCCTGTACGTGGTCATGCAGTTCGTGGCCGGCGTCCCCCTCGACGTGACGCTGGCCCGGGGGCACGTGTCGCAGGACTGGATCGTGCGGGTCTTGCGGCAGGTCGCCCTGGCCCTGCACCACGTGCACCAGGCGGGGATCGTCCACCGCGACGTCAAGCCGGGGAACATCGTGGTCACCCGCGAGAGCCGCCCGTACCTGGTCGACTTCGGGATCGCCAAGAACGAGGCCGAGTCCATGAGCCTGACCCTGGAGGGCGAGGTCTTGGGCAGCCTGGCCTTCATGGCGCCCGAGTACGTGACGCAGGGCGTGGAGGCCCTCGACGCCCAGTGCGACGTGTACGGGCTGGGGGTGGTGCTGTACGCCGCCCTGAGCCGGGGGCGCTACCCGTACGGCGACCCCGACGACGGCGACGCCATGGTGATGCGCCTGGTCGACGCGCAGCCGACGCCGCTGCGCCAGCACGCGCCCGACGTGCCGCCCGCCCTGGAGGCGATCGTCATGCGCGCGATCGCAAAGGAGCGCGCGCAGCGACACCCCACGGCCGAGGCGCTGGCAGAGGACCTCGAGCGGTATCTGGCGGCGGGAGGACGAGCGTGAGCGACGAGGCGAGCGCGCTGGACGCGCGGCTGGGCGCGGCCCTGCGGGCGTGGGTCGCGGCGCGCGGCCGCGTCGCGGCCGACGAGGGCGAGGTGGCGGCGCTGGATGAGGCGGCCCTCGAGCTGGAGCGGACCGGACGCAGCGTGG
>JAWLGW010000239.1:0-8044 GCA_041690735.1 Planctomycetota bacterium | reverse complement strand
ACCGGCTCGAGGCCCAGCGCCGCCAGGGTGGCTGCGAGGCGGGGGCCAGTCCAGGCGCGGGCCGACAGCTCGCCGCGCAGGCGAAGGGCGTCCCAGGCCACACCGACCTCGCCGCGCAGCCCCACCCGTTCCACCGCGCCCGGAGCGGTCAGCGTGACCTCGTACGGCGTCTCGCCGGCGGGAACCCCGGCGCTCCCCGGGTCGAGCTCGAGGGCCCCCAGGGCGGCGGTGAGCCGCACGGGCAACGCCACGGGTCCTCCTGGGCCTTCGGCGTCGAGGTCGAGGGCGACCTCGCCCACCTTCACGCCGCCGACGCGCAGGCGCGGCGGGGGCGCCGTCGAGGGGGCGGGCGCCTCGTCTGCCGGAGCGGCGCCGCGCGCGGGGGGCGCCGCGAAGCGGAGCCCCACCGCCTCGAGCGCCCCGGCGCGCAGCCGCGCCGGGAGCGCCAGGCGGTCGAGCTCCAGCGCCTCGACCTCGATCCCCGCGGCGGGCTCAGCGAGCAGCCGCAGGCCGCGGGCCCGGGCCCCGACGAGCCTCAGCAGCGGGCGGTCGCCGTCGCGCAGGCTCAAGCGCGCCAGCTCGGCGTGGGCGCCCACCGGTCCGCCGGGAGGGAAGCGCGCGCCCGCCTGCAGGGCGAGGTCCAGCTGACCGCTGCTCAGGATCGGGGCCACCCCGGCCGGAGCCAGGTAGGGCGTCAGCGCGGCCAGGGTCACCCCGCGCCCCTGCGCCTCCAGATCGAGCGCGGCGGCCTGCGGCGTCGCGGTCAAGCTGCCGCGCGCCTCCAGGCGCTCGATCACCCCGGGCGCGGTGAGCCAGGCGTGGAGCGCCGCGGGCGTCCCCGCCGCGTCCGGCGCGGCGAGGTCGAGGTCGAGGTCGCGCAGCTCGAGGCCCAGATCGGTCAGCTCCAGCAGCGCGGGGGTCGAGGTCGCTCCGTCCGCGAACCGGGCGCTCCCCCCCTCCACCCGCAGGCGGCGCAGGCGCAGGCGCCCGTCCCAGGGCGTCGCGGTCGCCGCGGCGGGGGGCGCCGGCGCGGACGGCGCGGCGCCTCCCGGCGAGGGAGGCGCGAGCCTCAGCCCGAGCAGGTGCAGGGCGCCGTCGGCCGCTCGCTGCGCGCGCAGCCGCGGCCCCCGCACCGTGACCGCCCCCAGCGTCACGTCGCGCCCGCGCTCGCGCACCTCCAGGCCCTCGACCGCCACCGCGTCGACCGCCGCCAGCTCGTGCGTTCCCTGGCGCAGGCTCAGGTCGCGCAGGGCGGCCTCGCCCCGCACCGCCCCGTCCTCGAAGGACGCGGCGGCGTCGAGGTGCAGCCGCAGCTGCCCGTCCCGCAGGGTGGGGGTGACCCCCTCCACCCCCAGCGCGGTCAGGGTGGGGACCAGCCCGGCGGGCGAGAGCCCGGTGAGCGCCAGGTCGAGGGCCAGCTCCTTGGTGGGACCGAGCGGCGCCACCTCGGCGTCGATCGTGAGGGCCTCGGCCACGCCCGGGACCGCGCACGCCAGGTGGAGGGCCAGGCGCGGGCCGGGCTTGCCGGCGGCCAGCACCACGTCCCGCAGCGAGAGCTCCTCCAGCACCCAGCGCAGCTCCTGGTCCTCGGCCGGCGCGCTGGGGGTCGCCTGCGGCGCGGTCGCGCCGGCGAGCGGGCCGGGCGAGGAGCCCTCGGCGCTCGCGTCCACGGGCGGCGTCCACTCCAGGCCGGCGAAGCGCAGGCCGCCGCCGGGGGTGCTGGCGGCCTGGGCGCGCGCCCCCTCGAGGACCACCCGCTCGACCCGTAGGCCACTCGGCGCCAGCCGGGGCGCGTCGAGCAGCAGGCGGTCGAGCGCGGCGGCCTCCTGGCGGTCGGCGCGCAGGGACAGCCCCTCCACGGCGAGCCGCGCCGCCAGCCCTGCGCCCTGCAGGGAAGGGCTCAGCTCCACCGCCAGGCGCGCCTGCGCGTCCAGGGCCGTCGCCCGCGGCGTCCCCCCCGCGGCGGTCAGGGAGGGAGCGAGGCGCTTCAGCCCCAGCCGGTCGAGGCGCAGGGCGAGGTCGCCGCGCGCCAGCTCCGGCCCGAGGTGCAGGTCGCCGTCGAGGTGGATCGCCTCCAGCAGAGGCGCCGCCCCGACCCGGACCTCCAGGCGGGCGGGGGGCGTGCCCGCGGCGCCGTCGAGGCCGGACAGGCGCAGGTCGAGCTGCACCGTCTGCTCGACCGCCGGACGCACGGCCGCGTCGCGCAGGAGCAGGCGAGCTCCCGCCAGGCGCACGGCCTCGACCCGCAGCCAGCTCAGGCCGGGGAGCGCGGGCGCCTCGGCCGGCGGCTCCTCGGGGTCCTCGGGCGCGGAGGCGGCGACCCGCTCCAGGCCGATCAGCCGCCCGTCGGGGCCGCGCTCCAGCACGACGCGGGCGCCGTCGACGATCGCGCGCCGCACCACCACCTTGCCCCGCAGCAGCTGCAGCGGCGCGAGGTCGAGGCGCACGTACGCCAGCGACGCCAGCGGGTCGCTCCCCTCGGCCAGGGCGAGCTGGACGTCGCGCAGCTCGGCCTCGCCGCGAAGGAGCGACACCTGCGCGTCGCCCACCCGGCAGGTCAGCCCCCGCGCCTCCGCCGCGCTGGCGAGGATCGGCGGCAAGGCCGCCTGCGCCGCGTACCCGCCCACGATCGCGGCCGCCACCAGGGCCAGCGCCACGAGGCCGCCCCGTCGCGTCCACCGGCGGAGCTGCCGGGCTCGGGGCCCGTCGGGCGGGAGCCGCAGGCGCCGCAGCGCGCCGCGGAGCCGCCCGGGCTCGGCGGGCGCCGGGAGGGCGGCGGCGCCGGGGGTCGCGTCGTCCGCCGCCGGCTCGCTCTCGCTCGGGTGGGGCTCGCTCAGGCGGCTCGACTCGCTGCTGGGCGCGCTCACCGCGTCGCCTCCAGCCCGGGCTCCCCGGAGGTGGGGGCCTCTTGGCTGAGCGCCTCGCGGCGCGCCTCGGAGGAGGCCAGGGGGTCGTAGCCGCCCGGGGCGCGGCCCCGAGCCTCCAGCCACGCGTGCGCTCGCACCCGCACCGCGGGGGACCCGTCCTCCAGCAGCGCTCGGTTCTCGAAGGTCAACACCTGCTGCCACTGCTCGGCGTCGTCGGCGAGGGCCAGGGCCTCGAGGAGGGTGTCGGGATACAGGGCCAGCCCCCCGGCGTGGCGGATCAGCAGCGCCACCAGGGTCGGCGGCGGCTCGTCGCCGTCGCCGGCCTCGCGCGCGCACAGGGAGAGGGCGGTCTGCTCCAGCAACCAGCCCAGCGGTGCGCCGCGCAGCGGGGCGCCCGGGCGGTCGACCGCGGCCGACACCTGGCGCGCCAGCCGCTCGAGGTCCCGCTCGTCCAGGGTGAGGGCGGCCTCTTCGCACGCCTCGGCCCCGGTGCTGCGCCCCAGCGCGAACAGGGCGGCGCGCCGGCCCGCCGGCAGGCGCAGCGCCGCCAGCGCGCTCGCCAGCCCGGCGGTCGCGGCCGGCGCCTCGAAGGTCTGCTGCGGCCCCTCCGCCGCCGTGGCGGCCGCCGCCGCTCGCCAGCGGGCGAGGTCGCCCAGGCACTCGGCGTAGGCGACCCGGTGCTCGGCGTAGCCGGTGTCGCCAGGCGCGGGCGCGGGGGTGACCTCGATCAGGACCGCCACCGCGCGGGCCGCCGCGCTCTCCATGGGGGCCGGGAGCACCAGCGCCAGGCGCAGGCGGTCCTGCCCCGGGTGCGGCTCGAGCAGGACGGTCTCGCCGATCGCCTGCAGGCGTCCCTCCTCGTCGCTCCGCACGTCGTCGATCTCGACCGCCACCTCGAGGCCGGGGGGGTCGTCGCGCCGGTGCACGGCCACCGCCAGCCGCTCCCGCAGGGGCTCGAGCCCGTCGCTGCGGAACAGGTCGCGGGTGATCGCGAACTCGGCGGTGACCCCCGCGGGGAGGGCGCCGGTCTGGTCGCCGAACCGGCGGGTCGCGCCGGCCTGCTGGGGGAGCTCCTCGAGGAAGGCCTCGACGTCGTCGATCGCGCCCGCGCGGGCTCCCGTGGTGAGGCGCGCGTAGGGCAGGATCGGGGTGGACCCCCGCCGGTCGACGAGCAGGCGCCGCACCTGCCCCATGGGGCGCAGCAGGTCCGGCGGCAACCGCTGGACCGCGACCCACCGCACCCGCACCCGATAGGCGTCGGCGCGGCGCGGATTTTCGAGGGTGGCGGGGAGCGCGCCGGAGAGGGGGGTGCCGGCGAAGTGCCGCAGGTGGAGGGCGACCAGCGGCGCTCCCGGGGGCTCGGGAGGGGGCGGAGGGGCGGCGCACGCGCCCGCGACGAGGGCCCCCGCCAGGGCGAGCGCCTGGAGGCAGCGACGGCGACGTGCGGTCACGCGAGCCTGGTCCCCCCGGGGGAGCGCGCGGCGCGTCCGCTACGGCCCCTCGACTGCAAGAACCTCGTGCAGGACCTGAACCGTACGGTCCGGTTGCAGGGCCTGCAAGCAGCAGGCCTGCGCCGGATCGAGCTCCGCGCGCGACCCCGGGCCGGGGCGCTCAGGTGAGCCGCGGGCCCAGCCCGGTCGCCTCGCGGCAGCGCGCCAGCGTCTCCTGCGCCAGCGCCCGGGCGCGGCGAGCCCCCGCCGCCAGCACGTCGTCGAGCTCGCTCCCCGGCGCCTTGAGCTGCTGATAGCGCTCGCGGGCGGGACCGAACCGCTCCTCGATCTCCTCGCGGATCAAGGCCTTGGTGACGCCGTAGCCGGGGAAGGTCCGGTCCTCGCGGTAGCGCTGGGCGAGCGCGTCCTGCTCCTCCTGGGTGGCGAACAGGGCGTAGATCGCGAAGGCGTTGCAGGTCTGCGGGTCGAGGGGCTCGACCTTGGGGTCCTTGGAGTCCGTGACGATCGCGTTGACCGCCTTCTTGAGGGCCTTGCCCTGGGCGAACAGGGGGATCGTGTTGCCGTAGCTCTTGGACATCTTCTGTCCGTCGGTCCCCGGCACCTTGGGCGTCGGGCTCAGGCGGTACTCCGGCCGCACCAGCACGTCGTCCCCGAAGGCGTGGTTGAAGCTCTGCGCCATGTCCTGGGCGATCTCGATGTGCTGGACCTGGTCCTGCCCCACCGGGACCAGCTGCGAGCCGTAGATCAGGATGTCGGCCGCCATGAGCGCGGGGTAGGTGAACAGCCCCACGTTCGCCCGCAGGCCGCGGGCGATCTTGTCCTTGTAGGAGACCGCCCGCTCCAGGACGCCCATGCCGGTCACGCACTCGAGCATCCAGGTGAGCTCGAGCACCTCGGGGACGTCCGACTGGCGGAAGAAGGTGGCCCGCTCGGGGTCGAGCCCCAGGGCGAGGTAGGTGGCGGCGACGTCGCGGGTCAGCTCCCGCAGCCGCGCGCCGTCGTGCACGGTGGTCAGCGCGTGGTAGTCGGCGATGAAGTACAGCGCCTCGCCCTCGTGCTGCAGCTGCAGGTGCTGGGCGATCGCGCCGAAGTAGTTGCCGAGGTGGAGCTCGCCCGAGGGCTGCACTCCGGAGAGGATCCGCACGACGTCCTCCTCGCTCCTGGGGAGGGGGGCATCCGACCAGGGGGGCGTGCTCCCTGCAAGCGACGACGCCCCAGCGGCGATGAGGCGGGGACCTGCCGGCGGGCGGCTCCTGTCAGCTCGCCGCCGCGACCTCCGCCACCCACAGGTAGAGGTGGGTCAGGTCGGCCAGCCGCCAGGCGGGCTTGCCGCCGTAGCGCGCCAGCAGCGGTCGCCGCGCCGTCTGCTCGCGCAGGGCGAAGCCCTCCTCGCCCAGCAGCTCGCGCACCCGCTCCGGCGCCGGCGACCACACGAACGGCTCCGCGTACAGGAGGGCCATGGCCAGGGCGGGCACGTCCCGCAGCACGAGCTTGGGCAGGCCGCTGCCGGGGGGAGACCAGGTGTCGAACCCGAGCGTCGACCCCGACCCCGACAGGCGGCGCACGATCGCGAGGGTGCCGCGCACCGCGTCCTCGGTGAGGTACATGGTGACCCCCTCCCACAGCCAGGCGGTGCGTCGCGCCGGCTCGAAGCCGCAGGCGAGCAGCCGCTCCTCCAGCGACTGGCGCTGGAAGTCGACCGTCACCGAGACGGTCTCCGCCCGGGGGGCGTCGGCGAACACCTGCGGCGCCAGCGCCGCCTTCCGGGCGGCCGTCGCCGGGTGGTCCACCTCGAACAGGCGGGTCCCCTCCAGCAGGCCCGCCAGCCGCACGCTGCGGCTGTCGTAGCCGGCGCCCAGCACCACCACCTGCTCGAGCCCCCGCCCCGCCTCGAGAGCGACCAGCTCGTCGAGGGCGCGGTGGCGGGCCAGGACGAAGCTCATGGAGCCCGCCACCAGCCGGTCGAGGCGGCGGGTGAGGGCCGCCAGCGCCCGCGCGGGCAGGCGCGCCGCCGCGTCCACGAGGCGACCGCGGGTGGGCCCGAGGAAGGCGCGGGCGTACGGGTCGTGCACGATCCGGCGCTCGGGCGGCAGGAGGGCGTCGAGGGCGCGCCAGGAGGCGACCATCTCCGCGGTGGCGCTGGGGCGGTCGGGCTGCATGGCCCGCATTGTGCCCGCCCGCCTCGGCAGGCGCGACGGCGGCGCGCCTCAGAACCGAAAGCTGATCGAGGCCTTGATCTGGTAGTCGCGGCCCTCCTTGAGCTCGTAGGAGGCGGAGGCGTCGAAGTTGCCGCGCTTGTAGCCAGCGCCGGCGGTGAAGGTGTCCTGGCCCCAGACGCCGTTCTCGACGGTGCCGGTGTATCCGCCGCGGACGGTCCAGTTGTCGCCGATCCGCTGTGTGCCCGTGAGGCCGAGGGTGTGGCGCTGGGAGTCTTCGCCGGCGTAGGTGCCCTGCAGCGTGAGGCGCTCGGTCTGGTAGCGCAGCAGCGCGTTCAACCGCTGGTCGGCCCAGGCCTGGTTCGAGTAGTTGAGCGTCCCGGTCCAGGGGCCCTGCTGCGCCTTGAGGTTCGCCGAGAACTTCTCGGTGGGGTCGTTCATGAGCCCGCGCTGATAGGTGGCGTCGAGGTTGAGCACCTTTCCCAGGCGCGCCTCCAGCTTGGGGGTCAGGGTCACCTTCTGCTGCCCGTTGAACACCAGCGGGTCGATCACCACCACGTCGCTGTGCAGCTTGACGTCGATCGTGTTGTTCGAGATCCGCAGCCCGGCCCGAGCGGTCACCTTGGAGAGGAACCGCTTGGAGGGGTCGAGCACGAACTTGGGGTCGAGGCCGAGGTCGTGCTTCACCCGCAGCGGGCCCGGGCCGGCCGGTTTGGCAGGCCCGGCCGGCTTGGCGGGCGTGGTGGGGCTGGTCCTCCCGGTGGGCGTCGTCCCGCCGCTGCGGGGCGCGGCCCGCTGCTGCTGCGCAGCCCGCTGCTGCGCCGCCTGCCCCGCCTGGGTGGCGGCCCGCCGCACCCGGGTCTCGGCGGCGCGATCGGCCTCGTTCCAGGCCTTCCCCAGGGCGCCCGCCTGCTGGTCGATCGCGGCCGCCGCTTCGGGCGACATGGCCGCGCTGTCCTCCCCGACCTGCTTGAGCTCCTCGAGGTGGCCCTTGATCGTGACCTTGTGGTGAATGTAGTAGGCCGTCTCGGTCAGGACCCGCTCCATGCCGAGGAACGCCTCCTCCAGGAAGGGCTGGTTGGCGGCCCACCCCTGGAGCTGGCGCGTGATCTCGCCCCGGGCGGTGCGCAGGTCGGCCCGCTGCTCCTCGGGGACCAGGTCGTCGCGCAGGGTGTTCTCGACCAGCTGCGCGATCCCGCGGTTGAGCTGCGAGCGGCTCTGCTCGACGGCCATGTCGGGCAGCTTCGACAGCCCCTCGCCGACCACCTTGGTGTATGGCTGGCGCAGCCGGCCGTCGACCTCGCCCCGGGTGCGGTGGGCGTGGGTGGCCCAGGCCTCGAGCTCGCCGAACCGCTGCTCGACGTAGCGGGCGAACGACTCCAGCCCCTCGGCGGAGCGGGGGTTCTTCTTGGCGAGGTCGCGCAGCTTGCGGGTGAAGTCCTGCAGCTTGCGCCGGTGATCCCGGGTGGCCTGCGCCGGGTCGCGCGCCGCCATGAGCGCCTGCTTGAGGTCGGCGCCGTACCGCTGCAGCAGCCGGTCCCCCTCCTCGTAGAGGCGGCGGAGGGTGGCG
>JAWLGW010000238.1:0-8049 GCA_041690735.1 Planctomycetota bacterium | reverse complement strand
GGACGGCCCTGCGGATCTCCTCCAGCAGCTGGGGCGGCGCCGGCTGCGGCGGCTTCTCGTCGACCTGCACCCGCAGGTCGAGGGCCACGCCGCCGGCCTCGGGCCGGAGGCAGACCCGCAGGTAAGTCTGCTCGATCCGGGCCTGGGTGGTGACCTGGAACACGCCGGCCCCCATGGTCGCGAGGCTCGCCAGCCCGCCCAGGTTGACGAGGACGTCCTGCGCGGAGCCGATGGAGGTGCTGGCCTTCTGCTCGAGGAGGAACGACAGCTGGCGTTCGCTCCCGCCGCGCGCGACGTGGCAGGTCCGCCCCGGGAACAGCAAGGCTGGGACCAGCTCTTCGGCGAGGTCGAGGTCGAGCGGCAGCCACAGGCTCGTCCCCTGCGGCCACTCGTACAGGCTGCGGAGCCCGCCGATCGCCAGCTGGGCGTCGGGGCCGGAGAGCTCGCCCAGGGCCGCCCGCGCGCGCAGGACCTCTCCGGCCGCGCCCAGCTCCTCTCCGTCGAGGAGACGCTCCAGCTCGGCCGCGGCGATCGGGTCACCCGTCACCGGCAGGGTGGGGAGACCATCCATGTGCTCGGGCGGCAGCAGGTGCACCCCGCAGGTGCCGCAGGGCTGGGTGCCGGCGCCGCCGATGGCGACGAACACCTCGCGCAAGCAGATCGGGCAGGAGACGGCGACGTCGATGTGTCCTCTCGCGGCCAGCGCCTCGATCGAGCGCAGGGCCTCGTCGGGGATGTGCAGCGGGCCCTCGCACACCATGCAGCGGGCGCGCTGGGCGCTCACGATGTGGACCAGCTTGCCCAGCGGCACCCGGAACTGGCGCTGGCAGCGGCCGCGACACTGGTAGGAGACGCGGCGCTCCAGCTCGAGCGCCGGCGGCTGCTCGGCCCGGTCGACCACGTCCTCGGGCAGGTCCAGCTCGCCGCCGCAGAACATGCAGCCGCCGCCGCGGCGCACCAGCGCCTCGATCGCCTGGCGCGACTGGTTGAACGAGCGCTTGCAGTCGCGACACGAAAAATGGATCGCCATGGGCCCCTCCGCCGACCTCAGGGTAGCGAGGCGCGCTGGGTGGGACCACGCCGCCTCCCTCGAGCGGGCGCGACGACAGGCCGCCGGGGGCGACGCAAGACTGACGCGCTGCTGCCGAAGGTTAGGCGTCGCTGCCCGGCCGGGTGGCGCGCCACAGCCACCCGCCCAGGGCGCCGAGCGCGAGGGCGAGCGGCCCGAGCGAGGCCAGGCCGCGCAGGCCCAGGCGCTGGCCCCAGTTCCAGGCGTGGCGAGGGAGGGCGGGGTCGCGCAGGCGCTGCCAGTCCGCGTCCGCCGACAGGACCGACTGATGGTTGAGCGCCAGGTCGCCGCTCACGAAGGCGGGCCACAAGAGGTCGCCCAGGGGGCGGGGGATCTGCTGGGGGGGCTGGGCGGTGGTCGACACGGCGATCAGCGCCAGGGCGGCGCCCCACACCACCGCGGCGGCGATCGCGGCGCGGGCGGCCCGACCCGAGGTGTCCCACAGGGGGGCCAGCCCCAGCGCCAGCAGGGGGAGCGACCCCGCCAGGTGGCGGGGGCCGTACGACCAGCCGCCGTGCCAGTAGGCGTAGGCGGCGGTGAGCAGCACGAAGTAGCCGGCGATCGCCGCCGCCGTGTTGGCGGGGAGGCGCGCGTGCTGCAGGCGCGTCCACAGCAGGAGGCCGAGGGCGCCCAGGCCCAGGGCCGGGGCCAGCGGCAGCAGGCCGCGGTAGGCGCCGAACAGGACCTGGCCCAGCACGGCCAGGCGGGGCACGGTCACCCCGAACAGCCCCTCCTCCATGCGCTCGAAGCCCTGCACGCCGGCGTAGCCGATCCGCAGCGGGCTCCCGAAGGCCAGGGCGTTGTGGAGCATGAGGACCGCGGCGCAGCCCGCCGCGGCGGCGAGCAAGGACAGGGCGACCGGCCGCGTGGCCCCGCGGGCGCGCGCCTGCGACACCGCGGCGAGGGCGAGGATCGCCGCCGGCACCGCCGCCGGCAGCTCGGTCACCGTCGCCCACCCCCCCGCGAGGCCGACCGCCGCGCCGAGCGCCGGCAGCCAGCGCGGCGGCGCGTCCCGCAGGGCGACCACCGCCGCCAGGCCGGCCACGAGGCAGGCGGTGGCCAGGGCGTGGCCCCACAGCAGGGTGGCGTAGGCCCAGTAGGGGCTCCCCAGCCCGAACGCCAGGGCCGCCAGCGCCGCTCCGCGGGCGCTGGCGCCGAGCCGACGAGCGATCCCGAACAGCAGCACGACCGCCAGCGCACCCGGGAGCGAGGCGCCCGCCAGCTGCGCCACGTAGGCGAGGGCGGGGGCCCCGGCGTCGCCGGCCGGCAGCAGCGGCCGCGCCGCCGCGGCGGCGGGCACCACCCACAGCTGCAGACCGGGCGCCTTGTCGCAGTAGGTGCGCGACCCCACCACCGCCTTGTCGCCCGTGTTGTGGTGGTAGGCGTCGATGCGCAGGGTGCCGCGCTCCACCAGGGCCCGGACCATGTCGAGCCGGCTGTTCTGGTTCCAGCCGCCGGCCTGGAAGAAGTAGGCGTAGGCGCACAGCGCCAGGAGGAACAGCGGGATCGCCGCCGAGCGCAGCGGACGGGGTGGGGCGGACGGCATGGTCGCGACTCTACCGTCGCCCCGCCGCGACTGCCTCCGCTCGGCTTGTCTGGAGTAGCTTCACCCCCTGCGCTACCCTACGGCGGGCGGCGCAGCGAGGAGCGACCGAAGTGGGGAACGACAGCGACCAGGACCGCGGCGGCGGTGAGCAGCGAGACCCGGGCCCCTCGGAGCGGCCCAGCGGTCGGCGTCCTCCGCCGGGCGCCGCGGGAGCTCGTCCCGTGGGCGGTCGCCCGCCCGGCGCTTCCGGTCGACCGCCGCGCCCCGGGGGCCCTCCCGGCCCAGGAGGACCGCGGCGCCCGCCGCCCTCGGGCGCGCGCCAGGGGCCTCCCTCGGGGGTGCGGCGCGGCCCGCCCTCGGGCGTGCGACGCGGGCCTCCCCCCTCCGGCGCCCGCGGCTCGGGCGGGCCCGGTCCGCGACGCGGCCCGCCGCCCGGCGCCGGGCCCGACAAGCCGCAGGGACCGCGGTACGAGCTGGTGCGGGTGGGCGCCCCGGCGCTCCCCCTCCGCCCGGGGCAGACCTTCTCCTTCGGGCGCAGCAAGGAGTGCGACCTCACGATCCCCTCGCAGCGGGTGAGCCGTCGCCACGCCGAGATCGCCTGGGAGGGGGACGCCGCCGTCCTGCGCGACCTCGGCTCCCAGAACGGCACGCAGGTCAACGGGCGCCGCATTCGCGGCGAGCACACGCTGGTGGACGGGGACGAGCTGGAGTTCGGTCCCTACCTGTGCACCTACCGCCGCATCGGCGGCCCCGCTGAGGGCGTCGACGCCCTGGCGGACACCAACGCCATGACCCAGCCCATGCTGGTGGGCGACGCCATGGCCGGTCGCCTCGATCAGATCGAGCTCAGCGAGCTGCTCCAGACGCTGGGGCTCAACTCGAAGACCGGCACCCTGGAGCTGTTTGGCCCCGAGGGCGAGGGCGTGATCGTGGTCAAGGACGGCCTGCCGACCTTCGCCCGCACCAGCGCCAACAGCGGCCCCGAGGCCGTGTACGAGATGCTCACCTACACGGGGCAGTTCAGCTTCTCCAGCGGCGTCGCCGAGGAGGAGCGCAACGTGCAGACGACCATGGACGGCCTCCTCATGGAGGCCATGCGCCGCCTGGACGAGATGGGGAGCTAGCTCGGCTCCTGACCCCGCGGACGCCCGTCGCGTCGGGCGTCCGGGGCGCGGTGCGAGCGCGGATGTCGACTCAGCGAAATGCGGGCGCTCTTGAAAGGCCTGCGGGGCTCCGTACAGTCGGAGCGCGCGAGCCGGCGCGGAAGCTGCCATGCCCCCCTCCCACGACACGCCCAGCGACGACGCCACCGACTCGGAGGAGCCGGACGACCTCGACGTGA
This sequence comes from Planctomycetota bacterium, assembly GCA_041690735.1. GTDB lineage: Bacteria > Planctomycetota > J058 > J058 > J058 > JAWLGW01. Next base: position 4,092 of record JAWLGW010000238.1, on the reverse strand, counting down.
CCATGGTCGAGTTCGGCGGCGGCGACCCCGGGGACCCGATCGTCGGCCAGACGTTCGCCGGCTGCACGGTGCTGCGCAAGCTCGGCCAGGGCGGCATGGGCGCCGTATACCTGGCGCAGCGCGGCGCGGACGGCGCGCAGGTGGTCGTCAAGTTCCTGGCGGCGGAGCAGGCCGCCAACCCGACCTGGCGGGCGCGCTTCGTGCGCGAGGCCCAGGTCATGCAGCGGATCGAGCACGAGAACGTGGTCGCCATCCACGCGGTGGAGGCCGACGGCCAGCACCCCTTCATCGTCATGGAGTTCGTCGACGGGCGCTCGCTCGAGGAGGAGCTGGAGGAGCGGGAGCGGTTCGAGCCGCTGGAGGCGGCGCGGATCGCGCGGGACATCGCCCTCGGCCTCGCCAGCGCCCACACGCAGGGGGTGATCCACCGGGACATCAAGCCGGCCAACGTGCTGCTCTCGCGCGCCGGCGAGGTGAAGGTGCTCGACTTCGGCCTGGCCAAGAACGTGGAGGTCGACGACGGCCTCAGCTTGCCGGGGCAGGTCCTGGGCACCCCGCACTACATGGCGCCCGAGCAGTGGGGCGACCACATGGTGGACGCGCGCTGCGACGTGTATTCGCTGGGCGCGACGCTGTACCACCTGGTCACGGGCAACACGCCTTTCCGGGGGCGGAACCCCACGGCGATCTCGCGCCGCGCCATGCGAGGCGAGTTCCCCCGCCCGCGGGAGCTGGCGCCCGAGCTCTCCGAGGAGGTGGAGCTGGTCATCCTGCGCATGATGATGACCAACCGCACCTACCGGTATCCCACCGCCGAGGCCTGCGCCGCGGACCTGACGCGGCTGCTGGAGGGGAAGGTCGTGCCGGTCCCGCGGCTGGTGCCGGCGGGCGGCGGCGCGCGCATCCCGCTGATCCCGGGGGAGTCGTTCCTGCTGGGGCGCGACGAGACCTGCGACGTCCCGGTCGACGACCGCAGCGTGTCGCGCCAGCACGCCCGGATCGATCGCGACCGCACCGGCTTCGTCCTGCACGACCTCGGCTCGACCTACGGCACCTTCGTGGGCGGCATGCGGGTGCAGCACGTGGTGCTCAAGGACCGCGACGAGGTCCGCCTGGGCAAGGTCACCTTCCACTTCCGGGAGGGCGGCGACGGCCTCGTCACCCGCCGCCTCTCGTCCGACGAGCTGCGGGTGCGCACGCTGCCGGCGCCGTTCGTGGAGGTCCTGATCGAGCGCGGCGACCGGCGCGCGGTGCTGTCGCTGCTCGAGCGGCTGCCCGACGACGAGGTGGACCGGCGGGTCGACGCCAGCCGGACCCGCATTCGGGAGCTGCTCGGCGGCGACGTCGCCGAGGAGGTGGGCCGACGGGTCGAGGCGGCGCTGCGGCGGCGCCGCAACCGGGTGCCCCACTACCTGTTCACCACCACCCACGAGAACCTGGGCGACGACGTGGAGGCCTGGCTGCTGTGGTGGGACCAGACCCACCCGACCTATCCGGCGCAGGTCGGGTCCCGGCGCGCGCCCCACTCGGTGCGCCTGCACGTGCTCCGCGGCGAGCCCGAGGCGCGCACGATCGTGCTGCCCGAGGAGCCGGTGGTGGAGCTGGGGCGAGAGGGGGACGCCACCCTGCGCGACCGCTCGGTCTCCCGGCTGCACGCGACCCTGCTGCGCTTCCAGGAGCGGCTGGCCGTGCGCGACGAGGGCAGCCGCTTCGGCACCCTCCTCAACGGAGAGCGCGTGCGCCTGTCCTTCCTCCGCTCGGGCGATCGGATCACCCTGGGGCGGGTGGAGCTCGAGGTCGAGATCGTCCCCGCCGAGCCCGAGGGCGCCGAGGCGGAGCTGCAGCCGGTCGAGCCCGACGCCTTCTTCGCGCTGGCCGAGATGGACCACCCCGCCGTGGCCACGGGGCTGATCTACCTGCTGGACGTGGCGGCCGAGACCAGCTGGCTCGAGCCCGAGGCGGAGACGCTGTTCGAGGACGCCGCCGAGGCCGAGCGGTTCGTCAAGGCGGTCCGTCGCCGCTACGCGGTGGAGGCGAACCGCGCCCGGCGGGTGCTCCCCAAGATCCTGGGCGAGGACCGGGGCGACGACGTGCGCGCCTGGATGGAGCTGGTGCGCCAGCGGGGCGACGACCTGCCGGTGCAGGTGCTGCCACAGGGCTGGTTCCCGGCGCACACCGACTCGGGGAGCTACCGGCTGCAGTCGCGCTGAAGGCGCTTCCGCTTGCCCTTGCCCTGCCCTTGCCCACTCTTCGCCAGGCGAGGCGCTTGGAGCGACAGCGGGTCGCGCGACGCGCGGCACGAGCACGGGCGCGAGCACGAGTGCGGGCGGGTCGTGATAGCTTGCCCGCCCCATGAACGCGACGCCGCCGCTCTCGACCGCCGCCTTCGTCCGGGTGGAGCAGGTGCTGCTCCCGCCCCGGGTGGCGCTGGCGACCCTGTACCTCACCGCGCAGGCGCCCGGGGTGGGCGACCGGCTGGCGCGGCTGGGCGCGGTGGCCGGCTCCCTCCCGGCCCTGGGCGCGCTGGGGCTGGCCGACCGGCGCCTGCAGGGGCGCCTCACCGCCCTCCATCTGCGCGGGCTGACCCGCGACCGGGTCGAGGTCCTCGCGCCCGAGCTGTACGACACCTTCGTGGCGGGCCGCCTGCGGGCCAGCGGCCTGGAGCTGATCGCCCGGGCGCGCGCCCACGGCCACGCGGTGATCCTGGTGAGCCACGGCCTGGAGGTGGCGCTGCGCCCCCTGGTCGAGGCGGCGGGCGCCGACGCGCTGGTGGGGGCGACCCTGGAGTGGCGCGACGACCTGGCCACCGGCAAGCTCCTCCCGCCGGCCCTGTGCGACGGGGCCGACGCCGCCCGCGCCTGGGCGCGCTCGGCCGGCTTCGGGCTGCGCGGCTCGTACGCCTACGGCAGCGACCTCGGCGACGCGCCGCTCCTCGAGGCGGTGGGCTTCCCCTGCGCCGTGCGGCCCGACTGGCGGCTGCGCCGGCTGGCGAGGCGCCGCGGCTGGCCGGTCCTCGACCTGGCGGAGGCGCAGGCGTGAGCGCGCTGTCCTCGGTCCGCGCCGCCCTGGCGGGCAAGCGCCTGCTGGTGCTGGGCGCGAGCGGCTTCCTCGGCAAGGTGTGGCTGTCGCACCTGCTGCACGCCCTGCCCGAAGTCGGCCGCGTCGACGTGGTCTTGCGGGCCCGCCACGTGCGCAAGGGGAAGGGCGGCGACGCCGCGGCCTCGGCCTTCGAGCGGTGGGTGCAGATGCTCGAGGGGTGCCCCGCCTTCGAGCCGCTGCACCAGCGGCACGGCGACCGCCTGGGCGCCTTCTTGAGCGAGCGGGTGCGGATCCTGCCGGGAGACCTGGCGCGCCCGCGCTGCGGGCTCGACCCGGCGGCGGTGGGCGACGTCGACCTGGTGGTCAACCTGGCAGGCGTCACCGGGCTCGAGCCCGACCCGGGCCCGGCCTTGACCGTCAACGCCCTGGGCGCCCGCGAGGCGCTGGAGGTCGCCCGGGCGGCGGGCGCGCGCCTGCTGCACGTCTCGACCGCCTACGTCGCCGGGCGGCGGCTGGGCACGATCCCCGAGGCGCTCGAGGGGGACTACGCCCCACGGCGCGGCGAGGAGCCGGGGCTCGCCTTCTCGGCCCGCCGCGAGGTCGAGGACCTGGCCCGGCTGCTCGAGCGGTGCGAGGAGCGGGCCCGCGAGCAGCAGGTCGAGGACCTGCTGCGGGACCGGGCGCGCGAGACGCTGCGGGCCCGGGGGCGCGAGCACGCCCCGGCCGGGGTGCGCGAGCGCTTCTTGCGCCGCGAGCGGGAGCGGTGGGTCCGCGCCGAGGCCCGGGCGGCGGCGCGCGAGCGGGCTCGCCACTGGGGCTGGCCCAACGTGTACACCCTGACCAAGAGCCTGGGAGAGTCGCTGCTGGCGGCCGAGCGGGGCGACGTCTCGCTGGCGGTGGTGCGCCCCACGATCGTGGAGTCGGCCCTGGCCTTCCCCTTCCCCGGCTGGAAGGAGGGGCTCCAGACCTCGGCGCCGATCACCTGGGCGATCACCCACGGGCCGGTGCGGGGGCTGCTCAGCCGCCCCGACCTCGTCCTCGACGTGGTGCCCG
>JAWLGW010000237.1:0-8057 GCA_041690735.1 Planctomycetota bacterium | reverse complement strand
CGGCGAGCCCTCACCGCCGCCCAGGCCTGCGACCCCGGGATCGGGCTGGTGATCGCGCTCCTGGGCCTCGAAGGGGTGTCGGCGATCGCCGAGGCGACCCTGCGGGAGATCCTCACCCGGGAGGTGGACCCCTCCCGCTCGATCCCCCGCGCCTGCGCGGCGGCCGCCTGGGCGGCCTGCTGCGCCGCCACCCCGCGGCCCCGTCGCAGCGAGCGCCTGCGCGAAGCGGCCGAGTGGGCCCTGTCGGCTGCGGCGGCCCGGGTCCCCGACGCGCCGGCGCTGCTGCGCGCGACCCGCTCCGGGCTGATTCGGTGGGCCCTGCTGATCGACCCGGAGGGGCGGCGGGCGTGAGCGAGATGTCGGAGGTTCGGGGTCGGTCCGTGCCCGCGCCGATCGAGACCCGTCTCCGTTCGCTCGCGACGCTCATGCTGACGGCAGCGCACCGAGAGCGCCCGGAGGCGCGCATGACCGCACGGCACGGGCTCCACGAGGCGTTGCACCTCGGCCCCGCGGACCAGGGGCGACGCCTGACCCGAGAGGCCTACGAGCGGGCGAGCTACGAGCAGGGGTTCGAGTATGAGCTGGTGGCTGGGAGGCTCTACGTGGCCCCGAAGCCGAACCCGCCGCACGACTGGGTCGAGACCCGGCTGTAGACCTGCTCCGGGGCTACGCCCGCGCGCACCCGGAGGTGTTCGTCCACGTCACCACCTCGGCGCGCCTGCTGACGGGCAGGCTCGAAGGGCCCACCGATCCCGAGCCCTCGCCGCGTATCGGGAGTTTCCCCGCGGCCAGCGAGCTGAACCGGGCGTCGGCGGAATCGGGTGAGGAGCGAGGGCGGGCGGCTGCGCCCCGACTACGCGCCGGCGAGCAGCTCGTTGTAGGCGCGGGCCCGGCGGACCCGCTCCTCGACCTCGGTCAGCTCGGCGCCGGCGGCCTGCTTGCCCACCGCCTCGGCCAGGGCGGCCTCGGCCGCGCCCAGCTCGCTCTTGGCCGCGGCGGGGTCGCCGCCGGCGGGCAGGGCGGCGCCCCCCGCCAGGACCGTGACGTGGTCGTCCTGCACCTTGAGGAACCCGCCGTAGACGGCGATCCGGTGGGTGGTGGTCCCGTCGAACACCTTGGCCACGCCGTGGCCCAGCCGGGCGATCAGCGGGGCGTGCCCGGGCAGGATGCCCACCTCGCCGTCCCAGGCCTTGAGCGTGACCTGCTCGGCCTTGCCGTCGAAGAAGCTGGCGTCGGGAGTGACGAGTGTGACCTGCATGGTGTTTCTCTTCAGAAAGGCGAAGAATTCAACCGCAGAGGACGCTGAGATCGCAGAGGTGCCGCAGAGGAGTTCTCAGCGAATCTCTGCGCTCTCCGCGATCTCTGCGGTTCCTTCTGCTTCCTACTTCTTCCCCTCGGCCATCATGGCCTTGGCCCGGGCGCGGACGTCGTCGATGGTGCCCACGTAGCGGAACGCGTCCTCGGGGAGGTCGTCCGCCTCGCCGTCGATGATCTGGCGGAACGACTCCACCGTGTCGTCGCGCTTCACGTAGACGCCCTTCATGCCGGTGAAGGCCTCGGCCACGTGGAACGGCTGCGAGCAGAAGTTCTGGATCCGGCGGGCGCGGGACACGATCAGCTTGTCCTCCTCGGACAGCTCGTCCTCGCCCAGGATCGCGATGATGTCCTGCAGGTCCTTGTTGCGCTGCAGGATCTGCTGCACCCGCTTGGCGACGTTGTAGTGCTTGTCGCCCACCACGTTGGGGTCGAGGATTCGGCTGGTCGAGTTGAGGGGGTCGATCGCCGGATACAGCCCCTTGGACGCGATCGAGCGGTCGAGCACCGTCGTCGCGTCGAGGTGCGCGAAGGTGGTCGCCGGGGCCGGGTCGGTGAGGTCGTCGGCGGGCACGTACACCGCCTGCACCGAGGTGATGGCGCCCTTCTTGGTCGAGGTGATCCGCTCCTGCAGGGCGCCCATCTCGGTGGCCAGCGTCGGCTGGTAACCCACCGCGGACGGCATGCGGCCCAGGAGGGCCGACACCTCGGAGCCCGCCTGGCTGAACCGGAACACGTTGTCGATGAACAGCAGCACGTCCGTGCCGCCGAGGTCGCGCAGGTACTCGGCCATGGTCAGCGCCGACAGGGCGACGCGGAGGCGCGACCCGGGCGGCTCGTTCATCTGGCCGAACACCATGACCGTCCGGGGGAGCACGCCCGACTCGTACATCTCGAGCCACAGGTCGTTGCCCTCACGGGTGCGCTCGCCCACGCCGGCGAACACCGAGTAGCCGCCGTGCTGCTTGGCGACGTTGTTGATCAGCTCCTGGATCAGCACCGTCTTGCCCAGGCCGGCGCCGCCGAACAGGCCGGTCTTGCCGCCGCGGGTGTACGGGGTGAGCAGGTCGACGACCTTGAGGCCGGTCTCGAACACCTCGGTCTTTGACTCCAGGTCCTCGAACTTGGGCGGCGGGGCGTGGATCGGGCGCCGCTCGGTCACCTCGATCGAGCCCTGCTCGTCGATCGGCTCGCCCAGCAGGTTGAACACCCGGCCCAGGGTCTCGGTGCCCACCGGCACGGAGATCGGCCCGCCAGCGTCGACCAGCTTGGTGCCGCGCACCAGGCCGTCGGTCGAGCCCAGGGCGACCGCGCGCACGCGGTTGCCGCCCAGGTGCTGCTGCACCTCGCCCCACAGGCGGATCTTCTTGCCGCCGATCTCGGTGTCGATGTGCAGCGCGTTGTAGATGTCGGGGAGGTGGCCCTCCTCGAACTCGGCGTCGAAGGTCGCGCCGATGACCTGCACGATCGTTCCGATCTTCTCTTGCGCCATGGTGTCTTTCTCTCGAACGGCGTGAACGTTCAGTAGGGGCAGCGGCTACTTGAGGGCCTCGGCGCCGCCGAGGACCTCCAGGATCTCGTTTGTGATCTGACTCTGCCGCGCGCGGTTGTAATCCATCTTGAGCATGCGGCCGACCTCGCTCGCGTTCTCGGTCGCGTTCTTCATGGCGATCCGGCGGGCGATCTGCTCCGAGGTGGCCGCCTCGAGGTACACCCGGAACAGGTGCAGGCGGGCCTGGAGCGGGAACAGGGCGTCGAGGATCGACTGCGGGTCGGGCTCGATCGTGAACACCGGCCGCTGGGCGGTGGCCTGGTCGGCCGCCGCCTGCTCGGCCAGCTCGCCGGGCGAGATCGGCAGCATGGTCTCTACCACGGGCGCCTGACGCCCGGCCGAGTAGTAGTGGGTGTAGACCACGTCGACCCGGTCGACCTCGCCGTCCATGAACATGCCGATCAGGCGGTTGGCCACCTTCTCGACCTCGGGGAAGGGCGGCTTGTCGTCGAACTGGGTGTAGCCCGGGCCCTCGAAGGGGACCTGCTGGAACTTGAGCCAGCTGAGGCCCTTCTTGCCCGAGGGGATGAGGACGACCTCCTTCCCCTCGTCGAGCAGCGCCTTGCGATGGTCGCGGGCCAGGCGCAGGGTGTTGCCGTTGTAGCCGCCGCACAGGCCGCGGTTCGACACCACCACCAGGATCGCGACCTTCTTCACCTCCCGCTGCTCGAGCAGGGGGTGCAGCGCGCCGCCCTCGTCGCCGCCGCCCGCCTCCCGCGCCTGGGTGGCGATCTCCGCCAGGGCGTGGAAGTAGGGCAGCGCCTTCCTGATGCGGTTCATGCACGCCTGCGACTTGGCGGTCGCGATCAGCTCCATCGTCCGCGTGATCTTGGACGTGTTCTTGACCGAGCCGATCCGCCGCTTGATGTCGCGCAGGTTCGCCATGACGAGTCGCTTACCTCTGAGCCTGGAGCTGGGAGCGGGTGGGGCCTAACGCCGACTAACGCCGACTAGGCCTTGACCGCGTCCTTCTTCTTCTCCGCCGAGCGCGGGTCGGGCGTCTTGCCCTGCTTGAACTGGTCCACGAAGTCGCGCAGGACCGCCTTGAGGTTCTCCTCGGTCTTGTCGGTGAGGACCTTCTCCTCCCGGATCGCCGTGGAGATCTCGGCGTGGGCGGAGCGCACGTAGGGGAGGAACTTCTCCTCGAACTCGAGCACCTTGTCCACCGGCACCTCGTCGAGGTACCCCTTGGTGCCCGCGTAGACGATCATGACCTGGTCCTCGAACGGCATCGGCTGGTACTGCCCCTGCTTGAGGAGCTCCACCATGCGCTTGCCGCGCTCGAGCTTGCGGGTCGCCACCGGGTCGAGCTCGGTGCCCAGCTGGGCGAACGCCTCGAGGTCCCAGTAGGCCGCCAGGTCGAGCTTGAGCGTGCCCGAGACCTTCTTCATGGCCTTGGTCTGGGCGTTACCGCCCACGCGCGACACGCTGATGCCCACGTTCACCGCCGGGCGGATGCCGCCGAAGAACAGGTTGGGCTCCAGGTAGATCTGGCCGTCGGTGATCGAGATCACGTTGGTGGGGATGTAGGCCGAGACCTCACCCTCCTGGGTCTCGATGATCGGCAGCGCGGTGAGCGAGCCGCCCGAGGGCATCTTCTTGCGGACCTCGACCTCGCCCTTGTCGGGCCGGCCGCCGAAGGCCTCCTTCGCCTTGGCCTCGGTCTCGTAGACGCACCCCATGAGGGGCACGATGCCCTTGGCCGGGAAGATCGCCCACTTGCCGGCGTCGCGGCTCATTGCGCCGTCGTCGGGCGTAATCTGCCGGGCGACGAACTTGTCGCTCGGGAAGCCGTCGATCAGCATCTCGGCGACCTCGTGGCCCTCGCCGCGCTCGTAGACGCGGCCATCCAGGCCCTCGGTCGTCCCCTCGGGGGCGTCCTTCTTGGCGATGATCCACTCGTCCTTGAGCTTGCAGGAGCGCTCCAGCAGGCGGGAGTGGAGGTAGAACACGTCGCCCGGGTAGGCCTCGCGCCCCGGGGGGCGGCGCAGCAGCAAGGACAGCTCGCGGTAGGCGGCGGCCTGCTTGGAGAGGTCGTCGTAGACCACCAGGGTGGCGCGGCCCTCGCTGTAGACGAAGTACTCGGCCAGGGCGCAGCCGGCGTAGGGGGCGATGTACTGCAGCGGGGCCGGGTCGGCCGCCGAGGCGTTGACCACGATCGTGTAGTCCATGGCGCCGGCCTGCTTGAGCCGCTCCACCACGCCGACGACCGTCGACTCCTTCTGGCCCACCGCCACGTAGACGCAGATCACGTCCGAGTGCTTCTGGTTGATGATCGCGTCCACCGCGATGGCGGTCTTGCCGGTCTGGCGGTCGCCGATGATCAGCTCGCGCTGGCCGCGGCCGATCGGGATCATGGCGTCGATCGCCTTGAGGCCGGTCTGCAGCGGCTCGTTCACCGGCTGCCGGCCCGAGATTCCGGGGGCGATGATCTCCATGGGGCGCAGGTGCGTGGCCTGGATCGGGCCCTTGTCGTCGAGCGGCTCGCCCAGGGGGTTCACCACGCGGCCGATCATCTCGGGGCCCGTCGGGATCGACATGACCTTGCCGGTCCGCTTGACCGTGTCGCCCTCGCGCAGCTTCTTGTAGTCGCCCAGGAGCACCGCGCCGACCGAGGCCTCCTCGAGGTTGAGGACCAGGCCCTGCACCCCCTGAGGGAAGTCGAGCAGCTCGCCGGCCATGGCGTTCTTGAGCCCGTAGATGCGGGCGATGCCGTCGCCGACCTCGAGGATCGACCCGACCTCGTCCAGCTCGAGGTCGCGGGCGTACTCCTCGATCTCCTTCTTGAGGACCGAAGAGATCTCGTCAGCCTTAATCTTCATAGTAGTCCCCGCTCCGGAACCGGGTCGCCCTCAGGCGAGCGCCGATCGACTCGAGCCGCGTGCGCAGTGAGCCATCGATGCGCGAGTCGCCGACCCGCAGCACCAACCCCCCGAGGATCCGGTCGTCGACCTTCTCCTCGAGGATGATCTCCTTGTCGTACTTCTGCTTGAGGGCCTGGGCCAGCTTCACGCGCTGGTTGCCCTCCAGCGGGACCGCCGTCTCCACGTGGACGACGAGCTCCCCCATGCGGTCGTGGTATCCGGCCACGAACGCGTCGATCATCTCGGCCAGGTGGCCCTGGCGCCGCTTGTCGACGACGATCAGCAAGAAGTGGAGGGTCGGGTCGGAGACGCGGCCCCCAAAGACCTTCTTGATGACGTCCTTCTTGACCTGCTGACGAATGTTCGGCGTGCCCAGGAAGGCGGCGAAGTCCGCCTCCTGCTCGATGACGCGCCCGAACTCCCTCAGCTCGGCCAACACCTCCGCGTGGACGCCCTTCTCGAACGCGAGGTCGAGCAGAGCGTTCGCGTAGACGGTGGCCAGGGTCTCTTGCTGCGCGGTCACCGCTTAGCCCTTCGCGTAGCTCGACACGACGTCGTCGACGATCGCCTTGTGCTTCTTCGCGTCGACCTCGGCCGAGATCACCTTCTCGGCGATCGCCATGGCCAGGATCACCGCGTCCTGCTTGACCTCGGCCAGGGCCTTGGTCTTGGCGAGGCCGATGTCCCGGTCGGCGCGCGCCCGGATCTCGTCGGCCTCCTGAGACGCCTTCACGTGCGCCTCCTGGATGATCCGCCGCTTGTCGGCCTCGCCCTCGTTGATGATCGCCTGCGCCTCCTGGCGCACCTTCTCGAGCTGCTCCTCGTACTGCGCCTTGAGCTCCGCCGCCTCACGCTTGAGCGCCTCGGCCGAGGCGATCGACCCGCCGATCGCGTCCTCGCGATCGTCGAGCGCTTGGAGCAGCGGACCCCCCGCCACCGTGGACCGGAGCAGGGCGACCAGGCCGAACACGATCCCGGTCCAGAACACCAGGCCGAACCCGTGCGGGTCCAGGTACCAGGCGGGATGGTCGCCCTCGGCGGCGGCCAGGAGCAGAGCGAGGTTCATACCGAAGTCCCCCTACGGGAGGGTTCGAAGGTCCGACGAAGCAGCGAAGCGAGAGACCGAGTTACATCTTGGTCCAGGTGAGGAACGCCACCACGACGCCGAACAGGGCGACGCCCTCGATCAGCGCGGCGGTGAGGATCATGGCGCCGCGGATGTCGCCCGAGGCGGACGGCTGGCGCGCGATCGACTCGACCGACGAGCCGCCGATGCGGCCGATGCCGTAGCCCGCGCCCAGCGCGGCGAGGCCAGCGCCGACAGCGCCCAGACCGACCGCGAGACCCGTGTTGGCAGCCTCCTGAGCCAGGGTGAGGAACTCCATCTCGATCTCCTTCAAGCGCCGGCGTCGCGCCGGCAGGTTGGTTTCGAAGGGGCAGCGATTCTAGTGCGGGTGCAACGCCCCGCCCAGGAACACGACCACCAGGAAGGTGAAGACGTAGGCCTGCAGGAAGGCCACGAAGATCTCCAGCAGGAACACCGCGAGGCCGCCCAGGATCGTGACCGGCGCCAGCCAGAGGCCGAACATGAACACGAAGCCCAGGAAGGCGTAGAGCACCGCGTGCCCGCCCGTCATGTTGGCCCAGAGTCGCACCATGAGGGCGGCGGGCTTGACGATGTGGCCGGCGACCTCCAGGACGAAGATCAGCGGCAGCAGGGGGAGCGGGATCCCCGAGGGGACGATGTGGCGGATGTAGGGCACCAGCCCCTGCGCCTTGATCCCCAGGCCGTGGTACCAGAGGAAGGCGATCCCGGCGAGGGCCCCGGTCACCGTGATCTGGCCGGTGGCGGTGACGGTGCCGAACCACACCCACTGCTCGTGGCCGGCGTGGAACACCTTGACCGGGATCGGCAGCGGGACCAGGCCGAGCAGGTTGCAGTAGAGGATGAAGAAGAAGAACGTCCAGATCATCGGCAGGAAGCGGTCGCCCTCCTTGCCGAGGAACGGGCGCGACACCTCGTCACGCAGGAACAGGAGCACCGCCTCCAGCGCGTTCACCAGGCGCCCCTTGGGGGCGACGCTGCTGCGGATCGCGGCGCCGAACGGCACGAAGGTCAGCACCAGCAGCAACGCCACCATGAACAGGGCGAGCACGTGCTTGCTGATGCCGAACGAACCGAACGGGGCGGCGATCGCTTCCACCCCGGTGAGGTGATCGCTGATCCAGTTCGCGAGGGGGAGCGTCACGGTCATGCCCTCGGGACCCCTTGGTGGCGGCTGGGGACGGTTGCGGCGGCTTCAGCTGTTCCGGTCGGTCCGGTCGTC
>JAWLGW010000236.1:0-8069 GCA_041690735.1 Planctomycetota bacterium | reverse complement strand
CGTTGTAGCCCGCGGCCGGCCCCGGCGGCCAGCCGGGCGTACAGGGCCCCGCCCCACCCCCCAGGCCACGGCGGCGGACGTGGACTCGGAGGTGGGGCGGGGCCGCGGTCAGGGAAGACGAAGCGCTAGCTCCGGTCGGGGTCGTCAGTCGCGTCGATCCTCCTCAGTCGTACTCGTCGGCCGCGTCCTCGTACTCGTCGGCCTGGTCCTCGTAGTAGTCGGCTCGCTCCTCCTCGAGCTCCTCGCGCTCCTCGGCGATGTCCTCCTCTGCCTCGCGCTCGGCCTCGTACACGTCCTCGCGCTCCTCGGCGACGTCCTCACGGTCGGTTTCGCAGCCGGCGAGGCCGACCACCGGGAACGCGGCGGCCAGGGCAATGGACAGCACGCGGGCGGTCCCGCGCCAGCGGATCAGCATCGAGCTCAGCATGTCGTTCTCCTTCCAGCGGCCATGAAGTGCCGCGCGCCCCAGCGCGATCCGCCGGGTCTGCCGGGGTGCATTTGCAAACGGAGCGCCAGTCGGTCGACCGAGGCCGCTGCTGCCGTTACAGGAGACGGGCGCCCCCCGCCGGGACGCGCCGGTCGCGTCCCGCCTGCCAGGCTCGACGCCCCGAGCGGCCAGCGCACGCGCGCGCGGCCCGGCAGGTGCGCGCCGAGCCGCGGAGGCAGCCATGACCGGAGGCGACGCGGCGGAGGTGCTCTCGATCGGGCACTCCACCCGCTCGGCCGAGGAGCTGGGGGCGCTGCTGGCGGCGCAGGGGGTGGGGACGGTGGCCGACGTGCGCCGCTTCCCGGGCTCGCGCCGGCACCCCCAGTTCGGGCAGGAGGCCTTGCGGGCGCAGCTGCGCGCGCTGGGGATCCGCTACGCGTGGCTCGAAGCCCTGGGCGGACGTCGGGGCAAGGGCGAGCCCGTCCCGGCGCCGAGCGCGGGGCTGCGCAACGCCAGCTTCCGTCGCTACGGCGACTACATGCAGACCGCCGCCTTCGCCGAGGGGCTGGCGGCGCTGCAGGCGCTGGCGCGGGAGCGGCCCACGGCGCTGCTGTGCTCGGAGGCGGTCTACTGGCGCTGCCACCGGCGGCTGATCGCCGACGCCCTGTGGGCGCAGGGGATCGTGGTGCGCCACATCCTGAGCGGGCGCGACGTGCGGCCGCACCAGCCCACGCCGGGCGCCTGCTTCGAGGAGGGGCGGGTCACCTATCCGGCCGGGTAACGGCCGCGGCGGTGCTCCCGGACGTCAGCGCCTCTGCGGAGTGTTAGACGCTCGCACTTCGTGCGAGCTGAGGCGGCGTCCAGGAACACAGTCCAGCAGTCCTTGCCGGGACGCTCTGACCGGGCTCGAGACCTCGCGCTCGCGCTCGCGCTCGTGGTCGTGGTCGACCACGACCACGACCACGAGCGCGAGCGCGCGGGACCAAGCCAGCCGCGGCGAGGACCGACGAGAACGCCGGAGTCGCTTCTGGACGCGTCCTGAGATCTCCGCTCAGTGGCGGCGCAGGACCTCGATCGGGTCCTTGCGGGCGGCGCTCCAGGCGGGGAGCAGCCCCCCCAGCAGGCCCAGCAGCAGGGCGAAGCCGACCGAGATCCCCAGCACGTCGGGCGTGACCCGGAAGGCGAAGGCGACCTCGGTGAAGGTCTGGAAGTTGGTGGTGCCCGTCTCCACGCCGTGGAGCGGCAGGACCATGAGGCACCCGACCACGCCGCCCAGCAGGCCCAGCAGCAGGGCCTCCAGCAGGAAGGACAGGAACACCGGGAAGGGGCGGAAGCCGATCGCCAGCAGCACGCCGATCTCGTGGCTGCGGGCGGCCAGGGCCGACAGCATGGTGTTGGTGCCGGTGAACACCGCCGCGGTGCCCATGACCGCGGCCAGGAACACGCCCAGCCCCCACAGCACGAACGACACCGCCTGCGTCTGCCCGGCCAGGTAGGTCCGCTCGGAGAGGACCTGGGCCGGCACCCGCTCGTCCGACTCCTGCCGCTCCGCCAGGGCGGCCAGGTCGGCGTCCGGGCGCAGGCGAGCCACCACCCGGCTGTAGATCGGCCGCTGCAGGGCCTCCTGCAGGCGCTCCACGTCGCCCCACAGCTCGGACCGGAACGGGCCGTCGTGGTCGAACACCCCCACCACCCGGAAGGGCGTGGTGTTGAGCAGCAGGACCTCGCCGGTCCGGGCGCCGCGGATCCGCCCCACCAGCCCGCGCCCCACGATCACCTCGTCGGTGCCGGGGGTGAACCTGCGCCCCTCGCTCAGGCGCAGCGCGTCGCCGGCCAGGGTGAAGCTGGCGTCCTCGACGCCGCGGATCGGCACGTTGGTCTCGCCGCCGTGGGTCTTGCGCAGCCGCACCGCCAGATACAGCTCCTTGGCGGCCAGGGGCTGCCCGGCGGCGTCGCGGGCGATCTCGGCGGTCTCCTTGACCAGGATCTGCGCCCGCTCGCGCGCGAAGGCGCTCTCCCCCTCGGAGGTGGCGCCGGGGCGCAGGAACAGGACCACGCCGGGGCGGCCGCTCTCGGTGAACAGGGAGGCGAAGCCCCGCTGCAGGGCCAGCACTCCCGCCAGCACCGCCACCGTGGCCCCGATCCCGAACACGGTCAGCAGGGTGGAGGAGCGGCGGACCAGCAGGCTGCGCGCGTTGTAGGTCACCGGAGGCAGCGCCACCTCACACCTCCGCCCGCAGGGCTTCCACGCAGTGCAGCCGGCTGGCGCGCCAGGCCGGCAGGGCGCCCGCGCCGGCGCCCACGGCGATCGCGATCCCCAGGCCGAGGAGGGCGGTCTCCCGCGTCACGACGTAGGTAGGGATCAGCGTGCTCAGCCCCGAGGCCAGGGTCTCCTCGACGGCGAACGCGAGGCCCACGCCGAGCGCCCCGCCGATCGCGGCCAGCAGGAGGGCCTCCCCCATCAGCAGCGCGAACACCGTCCCGTCGGGGAAGCCCAGCGCCTTGAGCACGCCGAAGTCCCGCGTCCGCTCGCGCCCCGACATGAGCATGGTGTTGAGCACCGCCAGCAGGATCGCGAACAGGACGCCGCCGCCGATCGAGGACAGGAGGGTGGGCACCCCTCCCAGCATGGACACGAACTGCCGCTGGAACTCGGCCTCGCTGGTGGTCTGGACCCGCTGCGGTCCGTTCTCGAACAGCGCGTCGACCTGGCTCGCCACCGTCACCGGGTCGGCGGCGCGCGCGACCCGCAGCGAGAACACGCCGACGCCGCGCGGCCCCGCGGTCGCGCCCGCGTCGAGCGCCTCCTCCAGGTAGCTGAAGGGGAAGAACATGGTGTTCTGGTCCACGTTGGTGGAGCGGGACCGGTAGACCCCCGCCACCTCGAACTCCCAGGGGCGGCCGTCCAGGCGCGGGTAGATCGTGCCGAGCAGCGGCAGGCGGTCCCCGACCCGCCACCCGTACTTCTCGGCCAGCCGGACGCCGATCAGGCAGGCCGTCGGCCGGGTGGCGAAGACCTCGCGCGAGCCGGCGATCAGCTCCACCTCGGGGTAGGCCTCCAGGAACCGCTCGGGGTCCACGCCGAACTGGGGGAAGAAGTTGCTCGGGTCCTGGTAGATCCCGCCGAACCACTGGAACTTGGTGATCTCCTCCACGCCGGGCACCGCGGCGATCTTGCTCTGGTAGGGGAGGGGCAGGGACACGAACAGGCTGACCGCCGACTGCACGATCAGCCGGTTGCTGGCCGCGCCGCTGACGCCGGCGCCGAGGCCCACCAGCAGGCTGCGCAGGGTGCAGATCAGGAAGATCGCCACCACCAGCGAGCCGACCGTGAGCAGGGTCCGCACCGGGTGGGCCCCGAGGTTCTTGAGCAGTAGCCGGACCGGCACGGGTCAGGCCTCCCCGGCGGCTGACTGCGAGATCTCCCCGTCGGGCGGCGAGGTCGGCGGGCGCCGCTCCTCGATCCTGCCCAGGCTGCCCTTGTCGAGGTGGACCACGCTCCCCGCCCGCTCGGCCGCCAGCGGGTCGTGGGTCACCATGACGATCGTCTTGCCCAGCTTCTCGTTGAGGCGCTCCAGCAGGTCGAGCACCGCGTCGGCCGAGGCGCGGTCGAGGTCGCCGGTCGGCTCGTCGGCCAGGATCAGCTTGGGGTCGGTGGCCAGCGCCCGGGCGATCGCGACCCGCTGCTCCTGCCCGCCCGACAGCTGGCGCGGCAGGTGGTGGAGGCGATCCCCCAGCCCCACCAGCTCGAGGGCGTACCGGGCGTGCTCGCGCCGCTGCTTGCGCGACAGGGGGGTGAGGAGGAGCGGCAGCTCGACGTTCTGCAGCGCGGTCAGCACCGGCAGCAGGTTGAACCCCTGGAACACGAACCCGATCGTGTCGGCCCGGAACCGCGCCAGCTCGGCGCTGCTGAGGGCCCCCAGCTCCTCGCCGTCCACCACCACCTCGCCCGCGTCGGGGCGGTCGAGGGCGCCCAGCAGGTTGAGGAGCGTGGACTTCCCCGAGCCCGAGGGGCCCATGATCGCGTAGTAGCCGCCGCTCGGGATGTCGAGGCTGAAGTCGGCCAGGGCGTGGAGCGTCTCGCCGCCGCGGGTGTAGGTCCGCGTCACCTCCCGCACCGAGATCAAGGGCGTCGCGGGGGCGTCCTGCTCGCTCATGGCTTCTCCTCCAGCTGCACCCGGTCTCCGTCCGCCAGCCCGGGCGGCGGGTCGAGCACCACCTGCTCGCCTTCCTGGACGCCCGCCCGCACCACCACCCGTCCGCCGCGGCGGGGGCCCAGGTCGAGGGGGCGCAGCGCCACCACGCCGCGCTCGTAAACGAAGGCGGCGAACCCGCCGTCCGCCCGCACCACCGCCTCCTCGACCAGGAGCAGCGGGGGCGGCCCCTCGGGGGCGCCGGCGACCTCGGCGGGCGTGTCCTTGGGGAGGAACACCACCCGCAGGCCCATCTCCGGGCGCAGCCGGTCGTCGGGCTGCAGGAAGGTGGCGCGCACCTCGACCGTCGCCTTCTGCCGGTCGGCGGTGGGCCAGATCCGCGAGACCACCCCCGGGTAGGGCCGGTCGGGATAAGCGTCGAGGAACACCTGCACCGGCGCGTCCAGCGTCACGGCGCCCAGGCTGGTCTCGGGCACCTCCGCCTGCACCTCCAGGGAGCTGAAGTCGACCATGGTCACCACCGCGCCGCGGGTGCTGGTGCCGCCGGTGACGTTGGGCGACACCACCTCGCCCACCTCCGCGTCCTTGAGCACCACCACCCCGGAGAAGGGGGCGCGGACCTCGGTCTTGGCGAGGGTCGCCGCGGCCTGGACGCGCGCGGCGCGCGCCGCCTCCAGCTGGGCCTGCGCCACCTCGACCTCGGCCTCGGCCACCTCGACGCGCGCGGTCGCCGTGGCGAGCGCCTCGTCGGCCACCAGCGCCAGGGACGTCGCCCGCCGCTGCTCGGCGTCCGCGCGCTCGAAGTCGGAGCGGGCCTGATCGAGCTCCCGGGTGGTGAACACCTCGCGCTCCACCAGGGCCTTGATCCGCTTGAGCTCCTCGTCGGTGAGGGTGCGCAGCGACCGGGCCGACTCCAGGGCGGACTGGGCGGCGGCGGCCCCGGCGTGGGCGCTGGCCACCTCGGCCAGCGCGGTCGACAGCCCCGCGCGCGCCCGCTCCAAGGCGGCCTCGGCCACCGCCACCTCGGCCCGGGCCCGCTGCAGGGCCGCCGCGTACTCCTCGGCGTACAGGCGGGCCACCACCTCGCCCTCCTGCACCACGCTCCCCTCCTCGACGCGCATCTCCACGATCCGGCCGGGGGTGTCGGCGCTCAGCGCCGCCCGCCGGGCGGCCACCACGTAGCCGTTGGCGGCCATGCCCTCGACCGCGCCCACCGCCGCCGGGTGCTCGCGCTGGACGCGCGTAACCCGCACCTCCGGCAGGCGGAGCCGATCGATCGTCCGGTTGAGGGGGCGCCAGAAGACCGCCAGGCCCACCCCCATCCCCAGGGCGAGCGCCGCCAAGCCCCAGCGGCTCCCGCCCCGCCGCCGGCCGGTCCCGCGCTGCTTGGCCTTGCCGCGATCGATCTTGAGCCGCTCCACGTCCATGGGCCGGCACGATAAGCGACCGCCGCGCCGCGGGGGAGCGGTGCGCGCTCGTTGCCGGTGAGGGGCCCTTCGGCTGGCAGAATGGTCCATCATGTGGGGCGCGCGGTCCCTCGCCGCGCTCTCCCCCCTCGAGGCTCCATGAACGAACCCGTCGCTCCCTCCTTCGCCGACCTCGGCCTCCCGGCGTCCTTGCTGCGCGCCGTCGAGGAGCAGGGGTACGAGCAGCCCACCCCGATCCAGGCGGCCGCGATCCCGGCGCTCCTCGCCGGGCGCGACCTGCTGGGTCAGGCCCAGACCGGCACCGGCAAGACCGCCGCCTTCGCGCTGCCGCTCCTGGCCGGCCTCGACCTGCAGCGCGAGGCGGTGCAGTCGATCGTGCTCGCCCCCACCCGCGAGCTGGCGCTGCAGGTGGCGGAGGCGGTGCGCGCCTACGGGCGGCGCCTCGGCAGCGGCGGGGTGCGGGTGCTGCCGGTCTACGGCGGGCAGCCCTACCCGATCCAGCTGCGGGCCCTCAAGCGGGGGGTCCACGTGGTGATCGGCACCCCGGGGCGGGTCAAGGACCACCTGCAGCGGGGGACCCTGGACCTGTCGCAGGTGCGCTTCTTCGGCCTCGACGAGGCGGACGAGATGCTCAACATGGGGTTCATCGAGGACGTGGAGTGGATCCTCGAGCAGGCCCCGGCCGAGCGGCAGGTGGCCCTGTTCTCGGCCACACTCCCCCCGCGGATTCGGGCGATCGCCGACCGCTACCTGCGCGACCCGGCCGACGTGTCGATCGCCCGTCGCACCCTGGCCGTCCCCAGCATTACCCAGCTCGCGGTGCGGGTGACCCGCGACAAGCAGGACGTCCTCGAGCGGCTGCTCGAGACCGAGGACTACGAGGCGGTGCTGGTGTTCGCCCGCACCCAGAAGGGGTGCGGCGAGCTGGCGGAGCGGCTGCAGGCCCACGGGCACCGGGCCGAGAGCGTGCACGGCGGCATGAGTCAGGTGCAGCGCGAGCAGGTGGTGCGCCGGCTGCGCGACCGCCTGGTGCAGATCGTGGTCGCGACCGACGTCGCCGCCCGCGGCCTCGACGTGGAGCACATCGACCTGGTGATCAACTACGACATCCCTCAGGACGAGGAGGTGTACGTGCACCGGATCGGCCGCACCGGCCGCGCCGGCCGCGCCGGGCGGGCGATCACCTTCTATCACCCGCGGGAGCGGCGGCTGCTGCACAGCATCGAGCGCGTCGCGGGCCAGCGCATGGAGCCGCTGCGGGTGCCGGGCCCGGCGGAGCTGCTGGAGCGGCGGCGCGAGAAGCTGGGCGAGCAGGTGCGTGAGCTGGCGCGCGGCGGCGAGCTGGACGAGTTCGTGGAGCTGGTCGAGGAGCTGGGGGGCGAGGAGGGGCTGCACCCCGGCCGGATCGCGGCCGCGGCGCTGCGCCTCGCCTGGGGCGAGGGGCCGCTCTCGATGGAGCCCGAGCCCGAGCCCGAGCCCGAGCGGCGCGAGCCCCGCGCCCCCCGCGCCCCCCGCGGGCCCGGCGACGAGGTGGAGCTGGTGCTGCCCGTCGGCGCCATGAACCGGGTGCGGCCGGGGGACATCGTCGGCGCGATCGCCGGCGAGGCGAAGCTGCCCGGCAGCGTGGTCGGCGCCATCAAGATCCTGGAGCGGGTGACCTTCGTGGGGGTCCCGGCCAAGCACGCGGAGGCGATCCTTACCGCCCTCGACGGCGCCACGATCCGGGGGCGGGTGATCCACCCCCGCCTGGCGGGCGACGGCGAGGGGCGCCCCGCTCACGGCGGGCCGTCCGGCCCGCCGCGCGTCCACGCGCGTCCGCGTCCCGGCAAGCGCGGCCGCCCCAGCGGCCCCGGCGGACCGCGCCGCGACCGCCCCCGCTTCGGCTCGAAGGGGCCCAAGCGCCGCGGCCCCGGCGGGCCGCACCGCGACCGCGGCGACCGCGACGGCGGCGGCGGCCCCTCTGCCTAAACGGCAGGTCACGATCATGAGCGGTCGCTGCGAGGGCGGGTGGTAGCGCGCACAGGTGTCGACGCGACCGCTCATGATCGTGGCTGCCGTTTA
>JAWLGW010000235.1:0-8083 GCA_041690735.1 Planctomycetota bacterium | reverse complement strand
GGCGGTGGTCGACTTGCCGCAGCCCGACTCGCCCACCAGGCCCAGGGTCTCGCCCGGGCGGAGCACGAAGTCGACCCCGTTGACCGCCCGGACGGTCTTCTCCTCGCGGCGCAGGACCGGCAACGGCACCGGCAGGTCGCGCCGCAGGCCGGCGCGCCAGCTGGCCTGGGTGAAGTGCATCTCGAGGCCCTTGACCTCGAGCAGCGGCTTGGCGCCGGCGGCGGCGGGGCTCGGCGCAGGCTGGGCGGCGACGTCGCTCACGCCTCGGCTCCTTCCTCGTTCGCAGCGCCGGCGTCGGCGGCGTCGGCGGCGTCGCTCGCCTTCCCCTCGCGGATCGGCACGAAGCAGGCCCGCACCCGCCCGTCGGCGTCGGGCTCCAGGGGCGGGACCTCCCGCCAGCACTGCTCGCGCGCGAACTTGCACCTGGGCGCGAACGAGCAGTGGGTGGGCTCCTCGGTCAGCTTGGGGGGCAGCCCCTCGATCGGCTCGAGGTGGCGCCCCACCTGCTCGTCGAGGCGCGGCACCGAGCGCAGGAGCGAGAGGGTGTACGGGTGGCGCGGGTCGGCGAACAGCTCGTCCACCGGCGCCGTCTCCACCACCTTGCCCGCGTACATGACGATCACCCGCGAGCACATGCCGGCCACCACCGCCAGGTCGTGGGTGATCAGGATCAGCGACATGCCCCGCTCGGCCTGCAGCTGCTGCAGCAGCGCCAGGATCTGGGCCTGGATCGTCACGTCCAGGGCGGTGGTCGGCTCGTCGGCGATCAAGAGGTCGGGGTCGGTGCACAGGGCCATGGCGATCATGACCCGCTGGCGCATGCCGCCCGAGAACTCGTGAGGGTAGGCGTCCACCCGCTGCTCGGGGGTGGGGATCCCCACCTGCCCCAGGGCCTCGATCGCCCGCTGCCGGGCGGCCGCGCCCTTGAGCCCCGTGTGCAGCTCGATCGTCTCGGTGAGCTGCTTGCTGATGCGCAGGAACGGGTTCAGGCTCGTCATGGGGTCCTGGAAGATCATGGAGATCTGCCCGCCCCTGACCTTGCGCACCTCGCGGGGGGACATCTTCAGGATGTCCTGGCCGCGGTACAGGATCTCGCCGGTGGGGATCTCACCCGGCGGGCTGGGGATCAGCCGCAGGACCGTCATGTTGGTGACGCTCTTGCCGCACCCCGACTCGCCCACGATCCCCAGGGCCTCGCCCGGCGCCACCTGGAAGTCGACGCCGTTGACCGCGTGGGCCACCCCGTCGTCGGTGCGGAAGTGGACCCGCAGGTCCTTCACCTCGAGGATGGGCACCTCGAGGATGGGCACCTCGGCCTGCGGAGCGTCGCCCGCGCCCTGCTGCTGCTCGCTCACGTGCGCCCCCGCTGCTGCGGGTCGAGGGCGTCGCGCAGCCCGTCGCCCAGGAAGTTGAGGCTGAACAGGGTGATCGCCATGGCGAACGAGGGCACGATCAGCAGCCACCAGTTCGACCCGCCCTCGCCCAGGGCGACGCGGCCGGCGTTCACCAGCGCGCCCCACGACTCCAGGCTCTGGCCCTGGTACTCCACCGACAGGCCGATGAACGCCAGGAAGGACTCCTGCAGGATCACCGCCGGCACCGTGAGGGTGGTGTACACGATCACCACGCCCAGGGTGTTGGGGATCAGGTGGTTGAAGATGATCCCGGCGTGGCCGGTGCCGCTCATGCGGGCCGCCTCGACGAACTCCTTCTGCTTGAGCGACAGGATCTGCCCGCGCACGATCCGGGCCATGGTGAGCCACTGCACCGCGCCCAGGGCGATGAACAGCATGGTGATGTCCCGCCCGAAGTTCACCAGCAGCAGGATCACCAGGAACATGTAGGGGATCCCGTACAGGATGTCGACCACCGCCATGAGGCCCATGTCGGTGCGGCCGCCCACGTAGCCCGACACGGCGCCGTACACGACGCCGATCACCAGGCTGACGATCGTGGCCACCAGGCCCACCAGCAGCGAGATCATGCCGCCCCACAGGGTGCGGCTGAGCAGGTCGCGGCCGGCGAGGTCGGTGCCCAGCCAGTGGGTGACGGTCTGGGGCCGCCCGTCGGCGAACACCGCGGTCACGTCGCGGCCATCGATGTCCACCGCGTCGATCGGCTGCCCGTCGCGGGTGAGGGCGGTGACGTTCCCGCCGGCGAGGGCGGCCTCGATGGTCTGCGCGCCGCCGGTGGGGATCACGTGGCGCACGATCGGCACCGCCCGCCCCTTGCGCTCGTCCTCGCTCAGCAGCGCCTCGACCGCCTCCGGCAGGGGCTCGCCCTCCCGCAGGGTGACGCCCTCCACCGGGGCGCTCTCGCTGCCGCCGGAGCGGACCACTGTCAGGTGCTCGCCGGGCTTCAGGACCACCTCCGGCAGGCCCTCGGCCCCCTTGGAGATGTCGCGCACCTTGCCGCGGCGCAGGCGCACCCGGTACTCGCGCACGTCGCGCAGCCGGATCTCGAGCTTGAGCTGCTCGGCGCCGGCGTACCGCTCGCGCACCAGGGGCGCCTTGCCCACGGCCAGAGCCGTCTTCTGGTTGACGTCCACGTGGGTGTACCCGGGCGGCTGGGCGCCGATCCAGGTGAACCCGTAGGTGGGGTCGAAGGGGGAGATCACCGGCGCCAGGGCGCTCAGGACCCCCATGACGACCACCACGCCCAGGCCGACCATGGCCATGCGGTTCTTCTTGAGCCGCCGCCAGGCGTCCTGCCACAGGGAGACGCCCTTCTTGACCTCCGTCACCCCGCCGGTCGCGCCGCTCACGAGTAGCGGATCCTGGGGTCGAGGACCCCGTAGAGGATGTCGACCACCAGGTTGGCGACCACCAGCAGGACGCCGTACAGGATCACCGTCCCCATGACCAGGGTGTAGTCGCGGTTGAGCGCGCTCTTGACGAACTCCATGCCGATCCCGGGGATCCCGAAGATCTGCTCGACCACCAGCGAGCCCGTGAGCATGGCGGCGATCGCGGGGCCCAGGAAGCTGACCACCGGCAGCAGGCCGCCCCGCAGGGCGTGGCGGACCACGATCACCCGCTCGGTGAGCCCCTTGGCCCAGGCGGTGCGAATGTAGTCCTGGTTGATCACCTCCAGCATGCCCGCCCGGGTCAGCCGCGCGATCCGGGCCGCCAGCGGCAGCGAGAGGGCGATCGAGGGCAGGATCAGGTACTGGACGCCGGTCCACCCGTCGTAGCCGGCGACCGGGAAGATGTCCCAGTACATGCAGAAGGCGAGCTGCAGCAGCGGCCCCACCACGAACACCGGCACCGACAGGCCGACCATGGCTATGGCCATGGAGCTGTAGTCGAAGGTCGAGTTCTGGCGGATCCCGGCGATCACCCCGGCGCCCAGCCCGAGCACCAGGGCCAGCAGCACGGAGGACAGGCCGAGGACCGCCGAGACCGGCGCCTTCTCGGCCAGGATCTCGTTGACCGTCATGGTCTTCTGCTTGAAGGACGGGCCCAGGTCCCAGCGGACCACCAGGTCCCACATGAACCGGACGTACTGGACCGGCATGGGGTCGTCGAGGTGGTACTTGGCCTCGATCGCCTGCTGGATCACCGGGTCCATGCGCTTCTCACCCGAGAAGGGCCCGCCCGGCGCCAGCCGCATCATGAAGAACGAGATGGTGATCAGGACCCACAGGACCAGGGGGACCTGCACCATGCGCTTGAGGAGGTAGCTGCCCACGGCGGGGGCTCTACTCCGCCGGCTCGATCCAGATGTACTGGAACGGGTGCTGGTCGCGGACGTTCTCGTACCAGCCCATGACCTTGTCCGCGAGCATGCCCTGGTTGACGTAGATGTACACGGGGATGATCGGGAACTCCTCGCGGATCAGGATCTCCTCGGCCCGCTGGAACAGCTTCATGCGCGCGGCGGGGTCCTTCTGGATCGCCGCCTTGGCGATCAGGCCCTCGTACTCCTCGCTCCACCAGCCGGTGTTGTTGTTGCCCCCGTCCTTGAGCCACATGTCGAGGAAGGTGTTGGGGTCGACGTAGTCACCGATCCAGCCGGCGCGGGCGACGTGGTAGTTGAGCTGCTCGACGTCGGAGAGGTAGACCTTCCACTCGGTGTTGCGCAGCGACACCTGGATCCCGAGGTTCTCCTTCCACTGCTGGACGATCGCCTCGGCCACCTGCTTGTGGGCCTCGTTGGTGTTGTAGAGCAGCTCCACGGTGGGGAAGCCCTCGCCGCCCGGGTAGCCCGCCTCGGCCAGCAGCTCGCGCGCGGCGTCGCGGTCGTAGGCGAAGCCCTGGGGCGGCTCGTAGCCGTGCATGGCCGGGGTGAACCAGGTGGCCGGGATCTGACCGCCCTTGAGGATGTCCCGGGTGATCACCTCCCGGTCGAAGCCGATCGAGAACGCCTTGCGCACCCGCACGTCGTCGAACGGCTCCTTGGTGACGTTGATCCGGTAGAAGTAGCTGCCGAGGTAAGTCTGGGCGTAGTAGGCCGGGTGGCGCTTGACCTCGTCGATCTTGGCGGCGGGGACGGTGGTCATCCAGTCGTTCTGCCCCTGCAAGAACAGCTTGTAGCTGGTCTCCACGTCCTCGTAGGGCAGGGCGACGATCCTCTCCAGCTTGACGAAGTCCCGGTCCCAGTAGCGGTCGTTCTTGATCATCACGATCCGCTCGGCCGGCTTCCACTCGGTCAGCTTGAAGGGGCCGTTGCAGACGATGTTCTCGGGGCGAGACCAGCGGTCGCCGTGGGCCTTCACCGCCTCCATGGGGACCGGGAACAGGGTGTGGAAGGCGACGAGGTCGAGGAAGTAGGGGCAGGGCGCCGCGAGCGTGACCTGGAGGGTGCGCTCGTCCGCCGCCTTCACGCCCACCTCGTTCCAGTCGTCGAGCTCGCCCTTGTGGAACTTCTCGGCGTTCTGGATGGGATAGAACATGTAGCCGTACTGGCAGGCCGTCGCCGGCGTCAGCGCCCGCCGCCAGGACGCGTCGAAGTCGCCCGCCGTGACCGGCTTGCCGTCGCTCCAGGTGGCGTCGGCGCGCAGCTTGAAGGTGTAGACCAGGCCGTCGTCGCTCACCTCCCACGACTCCGCCACGCCGGGGCGCGGCTCGAGCGTCCTGGGATCATGGTTGATCAGCCCCTCGAACAGCCCGCTGGCGATCCGGCCCTCGGGGACGCCGGTCATGAGGTGCACGTCGAGGGTCTCGGGCTCGGCGCCGTTGTTGAAGGTGAAGACCTGCTCCACCTCCTTCCAGGCGTCGTCCTTGGGGGCGTAGGCCCGCTTCCACTCCGGGAGCCCGCTGAGGTCGCTCTTGGTCGCGTCGGCGGGGATCTCCGAGGCGTCCGCCTCCTTGCCGCCCCCCTGGGGGCACCCGGTGAGCAGGACGGCCAGAAACGCGAAGGGGAGCGCGACTGAGAGGGGGCGGCGCACGAGCATCTCCTCCAGAGGATCGGGGTCGTCGGCCGTCCGGGCGCGGTGAAGCCGCGTCGCTCCGGGGCCAGCAGCCCTCGTTGGGGCGCGCAATGTAACACCTTGGAGCGGCTTGCCAACTTGAACCGGCCCCCGCGCGCGACGTTGGCGTCGCGGTTGCTGGCAGGCCGAAATGCTAGACTCCCCGCCAACGGCGTTTACAGGAGACCGCCCGTGCGGCTGGTGATCGAGGACGGCACCCAGTCCTGGATTCAGGACGTCCCCGACGGCGACCCGATCTCCGTCGGCCGGGCCCTGTCGAACACCGTCATCATCGAAGACACCGGCGCCTCCCGCGAGCACTGCCGCATGGCCCTCAAGCCCGAGGACGGCAGGTACTGGCTGGAGGACCTGGGGAGCCGCAACGGCACCCGCCTCAACGGGCGGTTCGTGACCAAGGCCCTGCTGGCGCCGGGCGACCGGATCGAGATCGGCTCCACCGTAATCACCTTCCCCGGCCCGGGCGACGCCGGGGCGCGGGAGGCTGAGGCGCTGCAGCAAGAGCTTCGCGCCCGGCAGGCGGTGGGAGACGAGGCCCTGGCCAAGGACCCGCTCACCCAGCTCGCCTCCTACCCCGCCGTGGTAGCCGAGCTGCGGCGCCTGCTGGAGGAGGGCGGGGACCGGCTGCCGGTGGCCCTGATCAAGCTCGACCTCGACTACCTGGGGCTCATGAACGACATGTTCGGCCTGCGGGCAGGAGACGAGCTGATCTGCCGGGTGGCGACCGGGATCCGCTCGGCCATGAACGGGGTGCCGGGGGTGCGGCCGCTGGTGGGGCGTGAGGGCGGCGGCAAGTTCCTGGTGGTCGCCCCGCGGTGCACGCGCGAGCAGGCCCGCGAGCTGGCCGAGCTGGCCCGGGCCGAGGTGGGGCGCCTCGACCTGACCGGCCCCCTGCGGGCGGCCTCGATCACGCTGAGCGGCGGCGTCGCCCAGGCGCCCGACGACGCCGAGACCTGGCAGGCGCTGCTGCGCCGGGCCGAGGCGGCGCTGAGCCACGCCAAGCAGACCGGCCGCGACCGCCTGGCGGCGGCCTCGGCCGACGACGAGGACCGCCCGCGCCTCACCTCCCTCGCCCTGCGCGACACCCGCACCTCGGGGCTGTGGGCCGCGTCCGACCTGTGGGACCCCCGCACCGCCCGGGGCGGGGCGCCCGCCTCCGACGAGGAGAGCAGCGCCGCGATCGCGCCGCTGACCCTGTCGCACGCCGGGCAGTCGATCCTGGGGCTGGTCGCCCAGGCCCTCGGCTCCGACCTCGAGCTCGACGCCCTGCTCGACCTGATCCTGACCGTGATCGTCGACACCACCGGCGCCCGGCGCGGCTTCGTGCTCCTGCGGGGCGCCGACATGGGGCCCCTGCGGGTGCGCGCCGCCGTCAACCGGGACGCACCCGGCGCCGCCTGGCGCGAGAGCGCCGTCAGCCAGGGGATCGTGCGGCAGGTGGAGCAGAGCCGCTCGGCGGTGCTGGTGAGCGACGCCCGCGAGGACGAGCGGTTCCGCGAGCGGGAGAGCATCATCACCGAGGGCGCCCGCTCGGTGGTCGCGGCCCCGATCGTGTGGAGCGAGACGGTGATCGGGGTGATCTACCTCGACAACAAGACCGTCGCCGGCGGGTTCGGCGACGAGACCCGCGACATGCTGCTGGCCTGCGCGCGGCTGATCGCCGGGCCGATCCGCGGGCAGGTGCTCCACCAGGCCAAGAGCGAGGAGCTGGAGCGGGCGCGCCTGGCCCTGTCGCGCACCGCCGAGTCCGAGATCCAGTCGCGGCAGCGCTACGGGAACATCATTGGCGACTCGGCCGCCATGAAGAAGCTGTTCCGCCTGCTCGATCGGCTGGCGGACTCGATCCACCCGGTGCTGATCCATGGGGAGTCGGGGACCGGCAAGGAGCTGGTCGCCTCGGCGATCCACTACAACGGCAAGCGGGCCCAGGGGCCGTTCATCGCCGAGAACTGCGCCGCCCTGTCGGAGACGCTCCTCGAGGCGGAGCTGTTCGGCCACGTCAAGGGCGCCTACACCGGCGCCGAGGCGGACCGAATCGGCCTGGTCGAGGCGGCCCACGGCGGGACCCTGTTCCTGGACGAGATCGGCGAGATGTCTCCCAGCATGCAGGCGAAGCTGCTGCGCGTGCTCCAGGAGGGCGAGCTGCGCCCGGTGGGCGGCCGCGAGGTGCGCAAGGTGGACGTGCGCCTGATCGCCGCCAGCAACCGCGACCTGGCCGCCATGGCCCGCGAGGGGACCTTCCGCGAGGACCTGTACTACCGGATCGCGGTCATGACCCTCGACGTGCCGCCGCTGCGGGAGCGGCGCGAGGACATCCCCCTGCTGATCGACCACTTCCTCTGCAGCGGGGCGGCCGCCGAGAAGCGCGACGCCCCCTCGCTCATCCGCGAGGCGCTGCAGCTGCTCGTCCACTACGACTGGCCGGGCAACGTGCGCGAGCTGGAGAACGAGGTCAAGAAGCTGCTGACCCTGGCCCCCGACCGGATCCTGCCCGAGCACCTCTCGCCGCGGATCGTGGGCGGCGACCCCGCGGTCGGCCCCAGCTCGGCGATCCGCAACGTGGCGGTGACCGACGGGGCCGACGCCATGCTCATGATGATCGAGCGCGGCAAGGGCCTGGCCGAGGTGACCGAGGCCTTCGAGGTGGAGATCATC
>JAWLGW010000234.1:0-8094 GCA_041690735.1 Planctomycetota bacterium | reverse complement strand
AGTTCCTCGACCAGCCCGGCTACGGCGGCAGCGAGAAGTACTTCGGCGACGTGCGCCAGCACGAAGCCCTGGTGCGCGTGGTGCGGGCCTTCGGCGGCAGCGCGGTGCCGCACGCCCGGGATCGGGTCGACTGGCGGGCGGACGTCCTCGACGTCGACACCGACTTCGTGCTGCAGGACCTCGCCATGGTGGAGCGCCGGATCGAGCGCCTGCAGAAGTCGGTGACCAAGCCCACCAAGACCCAGAAGCAGGAGCAGGAGGAGCTGGCCCTGTTCGAGCGGGTGCGCCCGTCCCTCGAGGAGGGCGTGCCCCTCAAGAAGAGCGTGGCCCCCGAGGAGCGCGAGCTGCTGAACACCTACGGCTTCCTGACGCTCAAGCCGATCCTGACCCTGGTGAACATCGGCGACGACGACGACCCGGCCGCCCTCGACCTGCCGCCGCTGCCGGATCTGGAGCCGGGCGCGCCAGTCCCCGACGAGCTCACGATTCCGATCAAGGGGCGCCTCGAGGCGGAGGTGGCTCAGCTCGACGAGGAGGACCGGGCCGAGTTCCTGGCAGACTTCGGCCTCACCGAGCCGATCCGCGAGCGCCTGCTGCGGATCTCGTACTCCTTCCTGGGCCTGCAGAGCTTCCTCACCGCCGGCCCCAAGGAGGTGCGCGCCTGGACGGTCCGCCGCGGCGCCACCGCGGTCGAGGCGGCCAAGGTGATCCACACCGACATCGCCCGCGGCTTCATTCGCGCCGAGGTCGTCTCGTGGGACGACTACCTGGCGTCCGGCGGGTGGAAGGCCGCCAAGGAGGCCAAGAAGATGCGCCTCGAGGGCAAGGAGTACCGCATGCAGGACGGCGACGTGGTGGAGTTCCGCCACGGCGGATAGCTCCAGCGCGCCTCAGGAGCCCTGACTGCGTTGCGCCGGTTCACATCAGATCGCTGGACCTCGGCGACGCCTTGTCAGGACTTCTGAGGCGTGCTGGAGCGGGCCCTGACCGCCTCGTTTGCCGGGTGCGATAAACTCCGCGGCCACTCACCACGGAGGCCGTCATGGACCCGCTCGCTCAGCTCACCGCCCGGATCGATCGCCTGGAGGCGGCCAACCGCCGCTACCGCACCCTGCTGCTCGGCTGCGCCCTGCTGCTGGGCCTGTTCGTCGCCCTCCAGCCCAGCCCCAGCGTCGCCGACGAGAACGCGCGGGACGCCAAATTCGGCACGATCCAGGCGGAGCGCCTGGCCCTCATGCACGAGGGGAAGGTGAAGATGCTCCTCAGCGCCAAGGGCGGCGACGCGACCCTCTCCCTGTTCGGGGCGAGCAAGCCCCAGGCGACCCTGTCGGTGAAGGGCGGCGCGCCCATGCTGTCGCTCAACGACACGAACGGGCAGACCCGTGGCAACCTGAAGTACGACGAGCAGCGGGGCGCCCACCTCGTCCTGTGGGACACGGCGGGCAAGGTCACCAAGAAGCTGCCTTAGCCGTCGACCAGCAGCACCGCCTGGGGCGCGAGGTCCGTCAGCAGGGCCGTCAGCCCCGGCAGGTGCTCGTGTCCGCCCACGTGAATCCACCGGCACGCGCCGCCGATTCGCGACCGGATCGCTCCGGCGAGGGCCGAGTCACTCGCCGTGAGCCACCGCTCCGCGGCGCTGTCGCGCGCGGGCGCTCGGGCAGCGTCTCGGCGGGCGCGCGCCCAGGCGGCGGCGACCTGCTCCTCGAGCGAGGGGACGTCCTGCTGGGCGAGGTGCGCCAGGTTGCGCGGGGTCAGCACCTCCTCCTCCAGGCGGGCCAGCAGCGCGCGCGACTCGGCATCGTCTCCCAGGAGCGCCGCCTCGACGCCCGTCTCCGCCCCATGGCGCTGCGCGGCCCGCACCTCGAAGGGGACCTCCAGCTGAGCGGCGACGGCCTGCAGGCCGGACGGCAGCGCGCCTGCGGCGTCCCGGAACGGCGCCAGGCGAGCGAGCAGGCGCGGTCCGTGCTCGCGCCGGAAGGCGACCGCGTAGGCGCTCACCTCCAGCGTCACCGCCTCGGGCGCGAGGGCGCGCAGGAGCGCTACGAGCCGCGCTTCGCCCTGGGGGTCGAGGTGGACCGTCCCCACCAGCGTGCCGCTCGGCGCGCTCACGAGGACGGGCCCGCCGGGCCAAGCAGCGGGAGGCCGATCCTGGGCGCAGCCGCCAGTCGCAGCAGGGCGTAGGCCACCCCCGCCGAGCCCGTCGCCAGCGCGGGGCGGATCACCCTCGGCTCGTCGGACGCCCACCGCAGCACGTCGCGGTCGGGGCGGCGGTGCGGCGCCAAGCCCTCGGCCAGCCGGTGGGCCTCCTTGCGCCAGCGGTCGCCATCGCAGGCGGCCAGCTCGATCAGGAGCTCCAGGCTGCCGGCCAGGCCGTGACACAGGCAGGGGGTGCGGCGGAGGTCGCCAGCCGCGACCGTCGTCGCGGCGGCAGCTCGGGCCAGCTCCAGCCACCGCCGCTCCTGGGTGAGGCGGAAGGCGCGGGACAGGACCAGGCCGATGCCGGGTGCGCCGTGACACCACTGGACGCGGCGAGCTGGCTCGCCCTCGAGGGAGGGCCAGTTCGCCTTGCCGCCGGAGCGGGCGGCGGTCGCCTCCAGCCAGGACAGCCCCCGCCGCCCCAGCGCGTCCCAGCCCTGGTCGGGCCGCCACCGCGCCAGCTCCAGCAGGAACAGGGCGACCCCCGCCGCGCCATGCGCCAGGCCGGGGTAGAAGGTGGTCCGCTCGCGCGCGTCCTTCGGCGTCCAGCGCCACTTGGCGCCCGCCTCGCCTGGCGCGGCGGGGACGGCGCTCTGGGCCAGGAAGCGCGCCTGCCGCTCCGCGCGGGCGACCCACTCGGGCGCGCCCGTGGCGGCGGCGAGGTCGAGCAGCACCAGCCCCAGGCCGGCGGCGCCGTACAGCAGCTCCGTCCAGCGCGGCGGGCGCTCGGCTCCCCAGGCAGCCCGGCGGCAGGCTCGCTCCAGCCACTCGGGCTCGCCGCTGACCCGGTGCAGTCGGAGCATGAGCGCGGCCAGTCCGGCCTCGCCCAGGTACAGCCCCGGGTAGGCGCCGCGGGCGCCGGGCGGACGGCTGTCCACCGCCAGAGCGCCGGCTTGGGCGGCGCGCAGGTAGCGGGGCTCGCCCGTTACCTCGTGCCCCAGGCACAGGACCAGGGCCACGCCGGCGGTCCCCTCGTACAGCCAGGGGTCGACCTCCCGTCGCCCCGGCGCGGGCACGTTGCGCCATCGGATCGCGCCGCGGCGCTCCGGCGCGGCCTCGGCGTCGACGAGCAGCCCCTCCAGGGTCTCTCGCGCCAGGGCCAGGGCCTCGGCGGCGATCTTGCTCACGCGTCTTCGCCCTCGGGCGGGGGCGAGGCCCGGCGCAGGCTGCTCGGCAGCAGGGCCCGCACCGCCTCGAGCGTGTCCACCTCGCCGGGGCGCTTGTCGTCGCGATACCGCTTGAGGCGCGCGAACCGCAGCGCCACTCCGCTGGGATAGCGGGGGCTGGCTTGCACGTCGTTGAAGGCGATCTCCACCACCAGCTCGGGTCGCACGTACACCACGTGGCCCTCACGGTGGACCGCCAGGGCCTGCAGGCGCTCGGTCTGCCAGGTGAGGGTCGCGTCGGTCATGCCCTTGAAGGTCTTGCCGATCATGGCGAAGCCGTCGCCGGCGCGGGCGCCCAGGTGCAGGTTGCTCAGCCAGCCGCTGCGCCGCCCGCTCCCCCACTCGGCTGCCAGCACCACCAGGTCGAAGGTGTGGGCGGGCTTCACCTTGAGCCACTCGCTGCCGCGGCGCCCGGCCGCGTACGGCGCCGCCAGGCTCTTGGCCATGACCCCCTCGTGCCCCCGCGCCAGCACCTCGGCGTAGAAGGCGTCCGCCGCCTCGGGGTCGTCGGTCTCGAGGCGCAGGACCCGCTGCGAGCCCGGCGCCAGCGCCTCCAGCGCCGCCCACCGCTCGCGTCCCGGCGCGTCGATCAGCGCCTGGCCGTCCACCAGCAGGCAGTCGAAGAAGAACGAGCTCAGGGGCAGCCCGCCCCGCAGGGCCGGCACGTCGAGCTTGCGCCCGAACCGGCGCATGGTGGTCTGGAAGGGGTGGGGCGTCCCGTCCTCGCGCAGCGCCAGCACCTCGCCGTCGAGGATCACCTCCCGGCAGGGGAGCGCCCGGGCGGCGTCCACCACCTCGGGAACCGCGGCGGTCACGTCGCGCAGGGTGCGGGTGTAGACCCGCACCTCGTCGTCCGCGCGGTGGACCTGCACCCGCGCGCCGTCGAGCTTCGCCTCCAGCCCCGCCCGCTCCAGGCGCGTCAGCGCCTCGGCGAAGGAGTCGCTCGTCTGCGCCAGCATGGGCTGCAGCGGCTGGAACAGCCGCACGTCGAAGCGGGCCCGGCCGGCCTCGCCCTCCTGCAGCGCCGCGCGCGCCGCGGCCAGCCGGTCCCCCGATAGCATGGCCGCCCGCCGGACCGCCTGCGCGGGCAGGTGCGCCGCCTGGGCCACCGCCTCGGTGACCACGCCCTCGAGCGCCCCCTGACGCAGCTCGCCCAGGAGCAGCCGCAGCAGGAAGCCGCGCTCCTCGGTCGTCGCCTCGGCCAGCAGCCGGCGCAGCCGCTCGCGCTTCGCGCTCTGCGAGCCGGCGCCGCGGGTGGCGGCCACCTCCGTCAGGGCGACCTCGACCCCGCCCACCGAGCGCGTCACCGCCGCGGGCGGCGCCGCCCCGCTCCCCGCGACCTCGCGTAGGGCGGCGGGGCCGACCCCGATCCGGCCGGTCGGCAGCTCCCCCATGAGGAAGGCGGTGGCGGCGGACACCTCCGCCGGCGCCAGGTCCCGCAGGCAGCCCGCCAGCAGCGCCACCTTGCGCTTGCGGCTGCGGGTGGCGGCGACCTCCGCCGAGGTGCGGGCCAGGCGCGCCAGCCTCACGGGACCTCGACCCGCGCGGACGCCTGATAGGGTGAAGGGGAATGGCGACCCTGGCGGAGCGGCGCGAACGGCTGCAGGCGGCGATCCCGCGCCTCTACTCGGGCGCGCTCCACCTGCTGGGGATCAACCTGTTCGGCCTGGCCGCGATCGCCGCCTGCGTCTGGCAGCTCGAGCGCCCCCCCAGCGCGGCCCTGCTGGCGCTCGACGTCGCCCTGGCGCCGGCGGCCCTGGTGTTCGCCAACGCCTTCGAGTGGTGGGTCCACAAGGGGCCGCTCCACCGCCCGGCGCCGCTGCTCGGCCGCCTGTACCGTCGCCACGCCTGCGCTCACCACGTCATGTTCACCGACGATCGCATGGCCGTGGCGAACCAGCGCGAGCTGGCGCTGGTGCTGTTCCCGCCCTACGTCTTCCCCCTGCTGCTGGTCCTGGTCTCGCCGCTGGTCGGCGCGCTGTACCTCCTCCGCCCCAACCTCGCCTTCCTGTTCCTCGCCGCGGCGCTCGGCTACTACCTGCTCTACGAGTGGCTGCACCTCTGCCACCACCTGCCGGCCGAGAGCTGGATCGGCCGGCGCGGCTGGGTGCGCGCCCTGCGCCGCCACCACCTGCGCCACCACGACCCCGCCCGCATGACGCGGGGGAACTTCAACGTGTCGTTCCCGCTCACGGATTGGCTGGTGGGGAGCACGCTGGGCGCGGCCGAGGAGGCGGTCAGCGCACCGTCGCGATCACCAGGCCGCTGAAGGGAGCGCCCGCGGGGACGAGGACGAAGCGCTCGGCGCGGGTGCCCTCGAGAGCGGGGCCGTCCACCGTCTCGAGCCCCAGCGCGCCGTCGGGCGGGCCGATCCGCGCCGCGGGAGGCGGCGGCTCGGGGGCAGGCGTCGGCGTCGGGCGTGGGACCGCTCCCGGCAGCGGCGGGTCGGTGCGGCGGCCCCAGGCGCGGAGCAGCAAGCGCTCACCCCGGCGCAGCTCGAGGCGGCAGCCGCCGTCCTCGTGGAGGTGGAGGGCCACCCGCAGCGAGGCGCCGCCGGCCCCGCCCCTCAGCGCGCCGGCCGCGCCCCGGCTGGGAGCCACCTCGGCGCCGATCACCTGTTCCGTGCGCCAGGCGGCGCCGCGCAGCAGGCGCACGTCGTCGGCCGCCTGCAGCTCGAGCTCGAGGCGCCGCTCCCAGCCGACCTGCCGGACGACGTACCTGCCGTCGACGCGCTCGCCCACGACTCGCGGGGGGGACTCGAACAGGGTGACCGTGGCGATCACCGGCCGGGACTCGCCCTCCAGCCGGTAGACGGAGCGCTCCTCCTGCGCGCGACCGACCGCGGGCGCGAGCAGCAGCGCGAGGAGCACGAACGACGGACGAGCGGCGAGGTTCATGCCCCGCGCCCGTGCAAGCGGACTGCCAAGGCAGCGGGCGCCGCGGGAGGCGGTCCGCCAGGGCCGTTCGCCCCGCGTGCGTGCCGGCGCG
This sequence comes from Planctomycetota bacterium, assembly GCA_041690735.1. GTDB lineage: Bacteria > Planctomycetota > J058 > J058 > J058 > JAWLGW01. The sequence goes on along the minus strand of JAWLGW010000234.1, from coordinate 1,744 downwards.
TGCCGGCCCGTCGCAGTCGCCGTGACCGGTGGGCACACCGCGCGTCACGGAAACGTGCGGGCGTACCTCGTCGTGACCAACGGAAGGACGGGCGGAAGGACGGGCGGGAGGACGAGCGGGGAGGCTCGCGCTACTTCTCGACCTCTCCCAGGGCGGCCTCCGCCGCCTCGGCCGGAGCGCGGCCCTTCATCTCGCGGGCGATCCGCTTGAGGGCCCCGGCGTCCCCCTCCTGCCTGGCCGCCTCGATCAGCTCGAGGGCGCGCGCGTCCAGCGCCTCGAGGCGGGTCGCCACCATCTGGCTCAAGTAGGGCTCGTCCGCCTTCTCCTGCTCCTTCTCGTACACCTTGCGGGCCCCCTTGAGGTGACCCTTGTCCAGCTTGGCGTCTCCCTTGGAGAGCTTGTGCTCCAGGCGAGCGATCTCCGAGCGGAAGGTGCCGGGTCCCAGGGCTCGCTGCAGCTCGTCGAGCTTGGCGGGGAGGTCCTTGGGGCCCAGGCGCTCGACGTTCTTCTCGGCGGTGCCGCCGTCGGGGCGCAGCAGGAAGGCCGCGGGGAGGTCCTGGTAGTCGAACAGCCCCGCCTTGTCGTTGTAGACCGCGTCGTGGACCTCGCAGGCGATGGTCGGGAACAGCGGACACGCCAGCCGCTTCTCGCGGGTGCGGGGGTCCACCTGCTCGACCGGCTCGTGCCCGCCGGGCCGGTGGCCCACCACGATCACCACCCGCTCGTCGAGGAGCCGGGCGAGGGCGGGGTTCTGCAGGCCCTGCAGCACCCGCGCGTCCTTGCCCAGGGCGACCAGCACCGGCACGTTGCGCGCCTTGGCCTCCTCGAAGCCCGCCTCCCACGAGGCCGCGACCGTGGCCTGGGCCGCCGCCGGGGAGGCGGCGGCCAGCAGGAGCGCGGCGACCAGCGGGGCGCGCGACAGCAGGGCGCCCACGGGGCTACTCCTTGGACCGACCGAGGAAGTCCCCCGTGCGGGTGTCGACCGAGATCCTGTCGCCCACGTCGATGTGCTGGGGCGCCTTGACCTCGAGGCCGGTCTGGCAGACCACCTTCTTGGTGACGCCCGTGGCGGTGTCGCCGCGGATCGCGGGCTCGGCCTCGACCACCTCCAGCGTCACCGACGCCGGCAGCTCGAGGTCGATCGGGGTCTCCTCGAGGTACAGGATCAACACGTCGGTGTTGAGGGGGATGTACTTCATGTTGTCCCCCACCACGTCCTCGCCCAGGGTGAACTGGTCGTAGGTCTCGTTGTCCATGAACACGTAGCCGGTGCCCTCCTCGTACAGGTACTGGCACTGGCGCTTGGACGCGAACACCGTGTCGACGGACTGGTTGCTGTTGAACCGCTTGCTGATGTTGGCGCCCGACTGGAGGTTCCGGAGCTTGAAGGTGACGATGCCGCCCTTGTTCCCCGGCGTGTTGAGGTGGTGGTCGAGGACCTTGAAGTTCTGGCCGTCGATCTCGATCACCTGGCCCTTGCGGATCTGCGTCACCGGGACCGCCATGGGTCTCCTCCGGACAGCTCGTGGTGCTGTGTAAGTGTGTGTTGGCCCTCGACCCGGGCCGTCGTCTGCCGCGCCAGCGGCTCGGCGAGGTCGGGAGGGATGCTGTTCTCGAACAGGCACTAAGCTACCAGACGTGGGGCTGGGCGGGACGTCGAGGGCAGGTGTTCGAGGCCTCTCCCGACCGAGCGGTCCGCCTGAAAGCGGTCTGGGCAACCGTTGGACGCCTTGCCGAGGCGGAC
>JAWLGW010000233.1:0-8098 GCA_041690735.1 Planctomycetota bacterium | reverse complement strand
CTCGCGCTCGTGGTCGTGGACCACCACGAGCGCCAGTGATCACGCTTCTGAACGCGAACCCTAGAACACGAACTGGGCCGCGATCAGGCTCACGAGCAGGAACAGGGCCACGCCCGCCAGGGTGTAGGTCACCTTGCGCTTGTCGAGGAGCAGGATCGGCGAGGCGACGAACAGGGTCGAGTAGGTGCCGGTCATGACGCCGAACATGAGCGCCACCGACAGGCCCTGGATCGAGCCCAGTCCGCCCAGGCTGGCGCCGAACAGCACCACGCACACCAGGAAGGTGGTCAGCGAGGTGAGCACGGTGCGGCTCAGGGTCCGGTTGACCGCGCCGTTGACCATCTCGGGGGTGTAGGCCTTCGACTTCGAGGCCGCCTTCTCCTCCCTGATGCGGTCCAGGATCACGATCGTGTCGTTGATCGAGTACCCCACCAGGGTGAGGAAGGCGGAGATCGTCACCAGGTTGAACTTGGCGTCGAAGGTCGAGCCGACCGCCGACAGGATCGCATCGAGGATCGCCAGGAAGCCCATGAGCGCGAGCACGTCGTGGAACACCGCCACGATCGCGGCGATGCCCGACCAGAAGTCGAACCGCAGCCACACGTACAGGCAGATGAACACCACGCAGAAGAAGGTGGCGATCAGCGCCTTCGACTTGAGGTTCTTGGCCACCGCCGAGCCGACCTGGTCGATGTTCGGGAAGGCCTGCGAGGGGGCGAAGGTGATCGCCTCGTCCTCCTGGATCTTCTCGAGGGCCTCCTTGAAGTCCTCGATCACCTCCTGGGCCAGCTTATCGCTCTGCTCCAGGGGGAAGGTGGTGAACAGCACCGGGGTCAGGCCGTCGTCGGGGTCCTCGTCGGGGAGGAGCTCGACCTCGAAGCCGGGGGGGCCTCCCTGGGGGCCCGCCAGGCGCTCGAGGTTCTCCTTCTTCTCGCGGCTGGCCTGGTTCTGGGGCGTCCCGATCAAGCCGGCGAGCTGGCGGAAGGCGGGCGGGATCTGCTCGCGGAGCTTCTCCTGGGTGATCGGCTCCTTCTGCGCCTGCAGCCCCTTGGCGAGGGGGACCATGTTCACGCGGAACTTGGCCCGGACCCTGCCCGAGGGGTCGGGCGGCGTGAGCACGTACGGCTTGCCGTCGAGCGCGGGGTACGCCTCCACCAGGACGTCCGCGAACATGGCCTTGACCTGCTGCTCGAAGAAGTCCTGCGCCTGAGCGGAGCCGGCCTGGGGGGTGGCCTCGGCCGCGTCGCCCGGCGCCGCCGGAGCGGGCGCGGGCGCGGGCGCGGGCGCGGGCGAATCTTCGGGCGCGTCCTCAGCCGGCGCATCGCCGGCCGCGGGCGCGTCGCCCTCGACGGGCGCCTCGCCGCCGTCGGCGGGGGCGACCTCGCCGCCGTCGGCCGGCGCGTCGCCGCCCTGCTCGGGCTCCTGCGCGTGGGCCCGCGGCAGCACCGCGTCGAGCAGCGACGTCTTGTTCTCGCCGCTGGCCGGCGCCGCGCCGCGCATGGCCTGCTCCTCGATCATGCGGGTGCGGAGCTGCCACTCGTGGCCCTCCTTCCCCTCGAGCTCGCCCATGCGCTGGACCTCGACGGGGACCTGCATGCCGAGGCCGGCGAAGTGCGCGGCGATGCGCTTCTCGACCTCGGGCTTGGTGAGGGGATCGGCCAGGCGCATCTGGATCACGGTGCCGCCCGTGAAGTCGATGCCGTACTTGTCGTTGCCCCGGGCGAGGAACACGATCCAGCCCACGCCGATCACGGTCAGCGACAGGGCGAGCGCCTTGCGGTAGCCGCTGAAGAAGTCGATCGAGGGCCGCTCGAACAGCTTGTGGAAGTTGATCTCGCGGATCCACTCCTTCACCACGAAGAACCCGTACAGGAAGCGGGTCACGAACAGCGAGGTGAACATGGAGACGATGATGCCGATCGTGAGGGTGAGGCCGAAGCCCTTGATTGGGCCGGTGCCCACCCACATGAGCACGATCGCCGTGAGGGCCGTGGTCAGGTTGGCGTCGAAGATCGTCCAGAAGGCGCGGTCGTAGCCGGCCTGGACCGCCTGTTTCAGGGCGGCCCCCCGGGCGGCCTCCTCCCGGATCCGCTCGAAGATGAGGACGTTCGCGTCCACCGCCATGCCGGCCGTGAGCAGGATGCCCGCGATGCCCGGCAGGGTGAGGGTGGCGTCGAACATGGACAGGGTGCCCAGCAGCAAGAACAGGTTCAGGGCCAGGGCGATGTCCGCGATGATCCCGGTGCGGATCCGGTAGTAGACCGCCATGAACACGATCACGGCGATCAGCGAGCCCAGGATCGCCAGGCCGCCCATCTCGACCGCCTGCTGGCCGAGCTGCGCGCCGACGCGCTTGGTGTACGCCAGCACGGGCTTGGCCGGCAGGGCGCCGGCCTTGAGGATCACGATGAGGGTGTTGAGCTCCTTGTCGTCCCAGCCCTTGTCGCCGCCCTCGATGATGCCCTTGCCGCCGATCGCCGAGCGGATCACCGGCGCCGAGCGGATCTCGCTGTCGAGCACGACCGCCAGGATCTTGCCCTTGTTGTTGGTGGTCAGCTCATAGAAGCGCTTCTTGCCGACCGCGTCCCACTCGAAGCCGACCGCCGCGCGCCCCTTGTCGTCCATGGTCGCGTAGGCGTCGGCGAGGTGCTGCCCGTCCACGAACTCGGGCTTGCCCGAGGGGGTGTAGTTGTAGAGCAGCGCGTAGTTGCCGGCGTCGGTCTCGACCGCGGAGGCCTCGCGCACCGAGTGCCACACGCCGACGTCGTAGCGGTCGTTCTCCTTCCAGGTGCCCAGGCGCTTCTCGCGGGCGATCCGCTCGATCTCCGCCTTCTTGGCGGTGTCGCTGAGCTGGTCGGTGACCATGATCTTGAACTGCAGCTTGCCGGCGCGCTCGATCTGGCCCTTGATCTTGTCGATCTCGCTGTCGGTGGCGCTCGGCACCTGGACCACGACCTTGTCGTTGCCCAGGCTGCGGATGCTCAGCTCCTTGACGCCGAGCACGTCGATGCGCTCGCGCAGGACCTTGACCGTGTCCTCGGTCACCTTGGCCGACGGCGGCTTACCGCCGAAGTCGAGCCGATAGATGATCTCGACGCCGCCGCGCAGGTCGAGGCCGAGGGGCACGCGGTTCACGTAGAGCGCGAACCCCCAGAGCACCACGATGAACGCGGTGAGCAGGTACTTCCAGCCAAACTTTTCGTACATGGCGGCTAGCTCTTCTTCGCCTCTTCGGTCTCGGTGGTCGGCTGCACGACGCGGGCGATGGCGCTCTTGAGGAAGCGGATCTTCACCTTCGCCTGGTCGTCGACCCGGAGCACGACCTCGTCACCCTTGATGTTCACGACGGTCCCGAACATGCCCCCCGTGGTCACGACGCGGTCGTTCTTGGCGAGCGCCTCGAGCATCTTCTGCTTCTCGTCCTGCTCTCGCTTCTGAGGCCGGATCAAGAAGAAGTACACGAAGATGAACACGAACACGATCGGCAGGAGCGGGCTCGCCAGCGGGTTGGCCGGCGGCGCGCCCGGGTCCTGCGGCGCGTCCTGAGCGAGTACGAGGATCGTTCCCACCAGGTCCATTGGAGCGTTCCCGTCGTGTCGGAGAGCGGGCGGTGCGCCAAAGGCGTGCCGTACCCACAGTTAGGAGGGCGCGGATTCTACCAGTCGCCTGCGGCCTGGCAACGCTTCTCGGCAGGCAGATGTCCGCCGCGCAACGTCTTTCGCCGCCTGCATCGTGAGGCGGACCTGAAGCCGGCGCGGACCCAAAATGCGACGAAAGTAACGGACGCCTTGTCGCCAGTGGAGTTGCAGCGAAAGTCACCGGCGGCGCGCCCCATGCGCACTGGCTGGCCTTGGAGAGAGACCCATGACCCTGCGCTTCGCCCCCCTGTGGCTCGCCTCCCTGTTGGCCCTGACCTGCCCGGCCCTGGCTCAGAGCACCTACGTGGTCGCCGGCCCCGACCTGACGGGCCGCGCCGAGGTGGAGGAGCTCGGCCGTCAGGGGAGCGCGACCCGGGTCCGGGTGACCCTGACCACCCGCCGGTTCGGCGAGGACGCCGGCGAGGAGACGGTGAGCGGGACGGGGGTTCGGGGCGAGGACGGCGCCCTCCGCTGGTCCTACACCACCGAGGAGTCGCGCGGCTTCGGCCGCGGCCTGATTCGGTGGCTCAAGGACCCCTTGGCGGGCGGGGCGGCCTGGAGCCCGGTCGAGCGGAGCGTGCAGGTGGTCCTGCGCCCCGCCGGGCCGGCCCTGCGCGGCGCCGTGGACGGCACGCCGCAGCGGTGGGCGGTCGCCAGCGGCCTCGACGACCTCGTGGTCCTGGGTATCCCGGGCCTGTCGACCAACAGCTGGAACCGGGTGGGGATCCCCTACCTCGACGAGAACCTGACTGCCCTGCGGACGCGGGGGATCGAGGCGCGCCGCCTCGCGATCAAGACCGAGGCCTCGGTCGCCACCAACGCCGCCTTCATCGCCCGCGAGGTCGCGGCCGAGGCGGCGCGGGGCAAGCGGGTGGTGATCCTGGCCCACAGCAAGGGCGCCACCGACGCCACCGCCGCCCTGGCGCTCGACCCGGCGCTCGCCGCCAAGGTGGTGGGGGTGATCGCGATCCAGCCGGTGTACGGCGGGTCGCCGATCGCGGACATCGTCGCCGGCAGCAGCGTCCTGCGCGGCTCGGTCAAGCTCGTGTTCGAGCGGGTGTTCAAGGGCGAGCGCGAGGCGGTCCTCGACCTGACCCACGCCTCGCGCAGCGCGTTCGTCGCCGCCCACCCCTACCCAGCCGGTCGGGTGCCGACCGTGGTGGTCCGCTCCACCTTCGACCGCCCCTTCGGCTCGCGCTCGGTCCTGTGGCCCAACCAGAAGCTGATCGAGCGGCGGGACGGCGACGCCAGCGACGGCATGGTGACGATCGCCGATCAGACGATCCCGGGCGCCGTGGCCACGATCGACCTCGACGACCTCGACCACTTCGAGCCGGGGGTCCGGGGCGAGAGCCGCCACGCGCCGGTCGAGATCACCAACCGGGCGCTCGACGTCCTGCTCCCCCACCTCGGCCCGTCCGCGACCCGCGCCCCGGAGGCGCGCAGCGGCGCGGCCTTCGACCGGCCGCTCGGCGAGTGAGAGTTAGCGCCGCGGCATGAACCAGGGGTCCGCGTCGAACTCGTCGTAGGCGGTCGGGTTCTCGGTGTTCTGGGTGACCGCCACGAAGTACAGGTCGCCGCTGGTGGTCAGCGACGGATCGCCGACGCCGGCGGTGTTCCCGGCGGACACGACCAGCTGGGGCGTGTCCCAGGCGTCCCAGTCGCCGGGCGTCAGCTGCCGGGCGCGGAAGATCGCGAGCTTCCCGTCGGCCGGGTGATACGCGCCATAGAACAACCACCACTGGCTGCCGTCGTGCCACAGGTGGGGCTGGTGCTCGGTGCCGGTGGTGTTGAGCGTGGTGATCGGCGCGGGAGAGGTCCAGGTGACGCCGTCGTCGGCGCTGAGGGCGTACCACATGTCGTGGGCGCCCTGGCCGCCCGGGCGGTCGTCGCTGTCGAACAGGAGGATCAGGCGGTCCGGGTCGGCGGGGTCGTACCGCTCGAGGTGCGGGTTGTCCTCCTTGTGGGCGGCGTCGCTCACGTTCGCCGGCAGCTCGGCGCCGGGACCGGTGGGGTTGAGCGGGACGTCGCGCAGCAGCTTGATCCGCACGTCGTTGTTGTCGTCGTTGGTGTGGACGAACAGGTCGAACTCCTGGGGGTTCGCCGGGTCGAGGATCCCCTGGGCGGCGCCGTCGTTGTAGTAGTCCAGGGCGACCCCTGAGAGGGTCCAGGCGGTGAACGAGTCCGAGGTGGACGCCCGGCGAGCGTAGGCGATGTCCGCGTGCAGCCACTCGGTGGGCTGACCCAGGGGGTTGCTGAAGTCCTGCCCGATCTCGGCGCCGCGCTTGTAGAGGTAGAACTGGTCCGGCGTGGCGCCGTCCAGCACGGCCCGCAGCCCGTCGAACGGGTGGTAGTAGGCGTACAGGTTGAGCCCGTCGCGGGTAATGAACAGCCCGTCCTCCCAGGCCAGGTTCGCCAGGGGCAGGCGCTGGGGGTCCTGCCACTCGGCGGCCAGCTCGTTCTGAGGGCGCTGGTTCGCCTTGACGAGGTCCCACCCCTGCAGGGGCGCCGGGTCGTCGGAGCCGCCCTGGGAACACCCAGCGGCGAGGATCCCCGCCAGGGCCACCAGGGGGATCGCGAGCAGCAGAGGCGCGGGGGTCATGGGGCCGTCCTTGTCGGCTCCACGCTAGCCGCCTGCGCTCGGCGAAGGAAGCGGGCGACTGTCCGAGGCAGGTAAAGGACGCGGCGTGTCCCCCTGCCACGGAACTGCAGGCGAGGCGTAGCCTCTCCGGTGTGGTCGCAGCGCTCCAGGTCTCGTACGAGCCGTAGCGGCGTCCCCGCCCGCCGGCGGGGGGCCGCGGGCGGCCTCCTGGTCGCCCTGGCCCTGTGGAACGGCGGCGGCTGCGGCGGCGTCCCGGTCGACGGCGACCCGCCGCCCGAGGTGTTCGTCCTGCGGACGCCGCGCGAGCCCCGGCCGCTGCGGGCCACGCTCGAGGTGGCGGGGGTGCTCGGGCTCAGCACCCTCGCCTACTACGCCAACCGCGACCCGGACGAGACGCGCCCCGCGCTCAACTGGAGCCCGGAGTCGTTCGAGCGCAAGCTCGACCCGGGCGACCGGCTGACCTTCGACACCAGCAAGCGGACCACCAACTACGTCAGCCACCTGGCCCAGGGCGCCTTCTACTACCTGCCGGCGCGGGTGAACGGACTGGGGCCGCACTACGCGTGGGCCTACGCGGTGGCGGCCTCGGTCCTGTGGGAGTACGTCCCCGAGTACCGGGAGCCGGCCAGCATCAACGACATGATCACCACCCCCCTGGCGGGGGCGGTGCTGGGCGAGGTGATCTACCAGTTCGGGCGCTTCTTCGTGCACAGCTACCGCAACCGGGCGCGCCCGGCGGCGGGGCTGCTGGCCGCCCTGTTCGGGGTGCCGCAGCTGCTGCACGACCGCTACGACGGGGTCGCGCCGCCGCCCTCCCGGCGCGCCGATCGCTTCGGCTTTCCCGCGGGGGTGTGGCACGACTTCGGCGCCGAGGGCTTCGCGGGGACGCGTCGCCTCGACCGGGAGGAGGACGACGACGACGAGGTGTTCTTCGGCGGCGTCGAGCTCGAGGGCGAGCTGGTGTGGATCCCGGGCTACGCGGCGCCGGGGACGGGGAGTCAGTGGGTGCTGGGGCCGACCCACAACCGGCTGGAGCTGGAGCTCGAAGGGGGCGAAGAGGAGTACTTCAAGGTCGAGCTCACCGCCCGCACCACCTGGGCCGGCGTGCACACCAAGACGATCACCGCGGCTGCGGAGGCGCCCGACGCCAGCGGTCCCGGGCTGCGGGGCCTGTCCCCCACCTCCTCGGGCGGCAGCCTGTACGCCGGCCTCGCCTCCCAGTTCTCCTACCGCGAGCTCGGGACCCACGGCGACCGCGACTGGCTGGGGATCGCTCACGTCCTGGGGCCGACCCTCGACCTCGTGGCGCTCCACGAGTCGGGGCTGCGCGCCCGCGCCGTGTTGAGCTTCTTCGGCGACTTCGCCTCGGTGCGCTCGCTAGTCGAGGACGAGCTCGACGCGGCGGGCCAGCTCGTCGGCGCCAAGTCGGCCCTGGTGGAGCGCGGCTACTCCTTTAGCTGGGGCTACAGCGCCCACGCCCAGCTCGAGGCCCTGCTGGGCTCCTTCGGGCTCACCGGCGAGGCGACCTTCGGCTTCTACGACTCGCTCGAGGGCCTGAGCCGCTTTCAGGAGGAGCGGGTGACCGACGACTTCAACCTGCAGGACTGGCTGCTGGAGGTCGAGGCGGAGCTCGCCTACTGGGTGACGCCCAACGCGCGCCTCTTCGTGCAGGGCGGCTACCGCTGGCGGCGGAGCGAGGCGCGGGGGTTCTCGGACCGGCGCGAGTCGGTGGCGGTGGCCGGGGGGGTCGGCTGGCGCTTCTAAACGGCAGGTCACGATCATGAGCGGTCGCTGCGAGGGCGGGTGGTAGCGCGCACAGGTGTCGACGCGACCGCTCATGATCGTGGCTGCCGTTTAA
>JAWLGW010000232.1:0-8100 GCA_041690735.1 Planctomycetota bacterium | reverse complement strand
CGCGTCGGCGTCGGCGAGGTCCGCGGGCCGCGGACCGCGGTGGGTGAACGCCACGCGGGCGCCGGCCTCGAGGAGGGCGCGGCACACCGCCCCGCCGACGGCGCCACCGCCGCCCAGGACCAGGCAGCGGGCGCTCACACCAGCCCTCCGTCCAGCACGACCGTCTCGCCGCTCATGTAGCCGTTGCGGTCCGAGACCAAGAACGCGGCGCAGTCGGCGACCTCGTCCAGCGTCCCCAGACGCCGCAGGGAGGTGTGGTCGACGCAGTCCTGGAGCAGGTAATCGGGGAGCTCGTGCCCCATGCCGCCGCTGAGGACGCCGGGGGCGAGGCAGTTGACCCGGATTCGGTGGCGGCCGAGCTCCTTGGCCAGGGCCTGGGTGAAGCCCTGGATCGCGGCCTTGGTCGTGGCGTAGTGGACTGGAGCCACGATCATGCGCGACCCGGCGGCGGAGCCGATGTTGAGGATCACGCTCCGCTCACCGCGCTGGAGCAGCGGCAGGGCGGCGCGCGTCGTCAGGACCGTCCCCTTGACGTTCACCTCGAGGAGCTGGTCCCAGTCCTCCTCCTCGAGCAGCACGAACGGGCGGCCGCGGTTGACGGCCGCGTTGTTGACCAGCACGTCGAGGGCGCCCCAGGTCTCGCCGATCGCGGACAGCATGGCGGCGGTCGCCGCGCGGTCGGTGACCGAGGCCTGGAAGGCCAGGGCCTCGCCGTGCCGCTTCAGCTCCTCCAGGGTCTGGTCGGCGGCCTCGGCGCCGCTCCGGTAGCTGAAGGCGACCCGCGCTCCCGCGCGGGCGAAGGCGAGGCAGAGCGCGCGGCCGAGGCCGCGCGAGCCCCCAGTGACCAGGATCCGTCTGCCCTCCAGCAGGCGCGGGCGCGCGCGAGCCCGCGCCGGGGTCGGGGCCGTCGTCGGCTGCGCTCGGTCGAGGAGGGCTCGGGTGCGCGGGAAGGCGGCGGCGTCTGCGACGACGTCCTGAAGGACGCGCGTCGACTTCGGCTCCGGCAGCGCGCCCCAGGCCACCTCCGGAAACGCCTCGCGCACCATGGGCTCTGCGACGCGCAGGCCGAAGGCCTGGTGCAGGTGGTCGACGATCGAGCTCGCCAGGGCATCGGCGGCGGCGCGACGTTCGTCGTCGCTCGAGTCGAGCGCCGCGACGTGGGCATCGTCGGTGCGCAGGTGCTGGACCTCTTCGCGGCTATGGCAGCCGTGGAGCGCCAACCACGCCGGCTGGACGTCGCTCGCCCGGCGGAGGCGATCGTGCAGGTAGACGGTCAGCTCCTCGAAGTAGACGGTCGCGTACCAGAAGTGGGTGTGTCGGCTGGTCTCGGGGAGGGCGCGCAGCACGTTGGAGCCGAGCAGCCCGCAGCCTCGCCCGCCGAACCATCGGTCGTACCATCGGTCGTAGGCGAAGCTCCACTCGGGGTGCTGGTCGCGCAGCGCGTCCGCGCAGCGGCGGAAGAGCTCGATGTGCTTGAGCTCTTCGTCGCGCAGCAGGACGTTGCTGGGGTGCCCGAGCAGCGAGTCTTCGGCGGCCAGGAAGTCGACGAGCGCCCGCTCGGTCAGGAGGAAGCCCTCGCAGAGCTGGAGGGCGGCCGCCCACTGGAACATGGCCCAGGCCTCGGGATGAGCCTGGAGCGGGGCGACGTCGACGCCGAGGTCGGCCAGCAGGTCGGGGGGCAGGAACAGCCCGGGCTCGGCGATCCGCTCCCAGGGCACCTCGCGCTCCAGGTCGAAGCGGTAGGCGAGCGAGCGTGCGTCGAGCGGCGCCAGGCGCTGGTCGAGGTCGAGGTAGGGCCCTGCGCTCACCGCGGGGCCTCCGGGCGGGTCCAGGTCGCTTCGACCTTGAGCTTGCCGCGCAGGTAGAGCTCGCGCGCCTTGAAGCGGCGGACCTTGCCGCTGGACGTCTTGGGCAGGGCGCCCGCCGGGAGCAGGACGATCGTGGTCGGGTCGATGCCCGGGCCGCGGCGCAGGGCGTCGCGCACGGTCCGCGCCAGCGCGTCGAGGTCGGTGACGCCGTCGCGGCGGACCTCGGCCACGATCACGACCGCCTCCCCCTCGTCGCCAGGGACCGCGAAGGCGACCGAGCTGCCGGGGCGCAGGGCGGGGTGGCTCTGCTCGGCGACGTGCTCGAGGTCTTGCGGGAAGACGTTCTTGCCCCGCAAAATGATCAAGTCCTTGAGCCGGCCGGTGACGAACAGCTCGCCGTCGCGGAGGAAGCCCAGGTCGCCGGTGCGCAGGAACGGGCCCTCGTCACTTCCAGCCAGCCGGGCGCCGAAGGTCGCGGCGCTGGCGTCGGGCTTGTTCCAGTAGCCCGAGGCGATGCTGGGGCCGCTCAGCCAGATCTCGCCGATCCGGTCCGGCGCGACCGGGGCGTGGGTCTCGGGGTCGACGCTCCGGATCGTCTGGCCGGGGAGGGCGGGCCCGCAGGAGACGAAGGTCGCCGTGTCCTCGGCGTTCGCCGGCGCCGCGACGCGCCCCTCGCGCAGAGCGTCCTGGCTGACGGCCTCGGTGCGGGGCGGACGGACCTCGTAGGGGCAGGAGGCCATCAGGGTCGCCTCCGCCAGGCCGTAGACCGGCTTGTGAGCCTCGGCCTGAAAGCCGCAAGGAGCGAAGCGGTCGCTGAACCGGGCCAGGGTGTCGGCGCGGATCGGCTCGGCGCCGTTGATCGCGACCTGCCAGGTGCTCAGGTCGAGCCGGTCGCGCTGCTCGTCGGTCACCTTCCGCAGGCAATACTCCAAGGCGAAGTTGGGGAAGGGGCTCACCGTGGCGCCGTGGCGGGAGATCAGCTCGAGCCACAGGATGGGCCGGGTGAGGAACTCGAGCGGCGAGAACAGGTAGCCGGGGAAGCCAGCGTAGAGCGGCTGGAGCTGACCGCCGATCAGGCCCATGTCGTGGTACGGGGGCAGCCAGCTGACCCCGATCGGGGCGTCGGTGCCGGCCGTGGCCAGCCGCTGGATCGCGCGGAGGTTGTGAACGAGGTTCTCGTGGCTGACGGTCACGCCCTTGGGGTCCGAGGTGGAGCCCGAGGTGTACTGAACGAAGGCGACCCGGGCCTCACCCGCGGTGTCAGGCGGCGTCCAGTCATCCGGGCCGCGCAGGTCGAGCCGGTCGGTGTCGACCAGCTGAGCGCCCCAGTGGCGGGGGAGCGCGAGCATCAGCAGGCGGACGCCTTTGGCGTAGGCGGAGGACGCCAGGAAGAAGTCGGGGCGAGCGTCGCGCGCGATGGCCAGGAAGCGCTCGGTGGAGCGCTTGAGCTGGGCGGGGTGGGGCGCGTACGTGGGCACTGCCACCACCCCCGCATAGAGGCAGCCCAAGAAGCCGAGCAGGAACTCGGGCCCTGGCGCGTAGACCAGCAGCGCCCGGCTCCCTGCGCAGGCGGGCTTGCGCCGGAGCAGCTCGGCGGCCAGGGCGCGGGCCGCGGCGTCGATCTCACCGTAGGTCAGGGCGCGGTCCACGCCGTCGGCCTGGACGAAGGTCAGGGCCGTCTCGGTTGGGCGCTCGCGGGACCAGCGACGGAGCACGGCGACGAGCGACGAGTCGGCGATGGCCGAGCTGTTTTGGGAATGCTGCGTCGACACAGAACCTAAGGCTTCCCCCGATACCGGAGCTCAGGCTTTCCTCGGCACTGGGAGCATGGTCCAGGGCCCAGGGAGGCGCAACCCTAGCAGAGAACTTGCTCTGCCGCAGTGGCTTCAGTCCCCCGACTGGGCGACTCGATCTCCGGGCCCGATCGTCTCGCTCGGGTTGGTTACGAAATGGTCCCCAGGCTCGACGCCCGCGCCGACCAGCACGACGTCCGCCAGCTCGGCCACCACGCGCGGACGGCGCGTTCGGATCGTCCCGACACCGTCGGCGCCCGGGACGACGACCAGCAGCTCCCCGTCGCGCAGCGCCGCGCGCGGCAGGGGCAGGACGTCGCGGTGGGTCCGTCCCTCGACGTCGGCCAGGACGAAGCTCCCCGGGGGGATCGGCGGCGCGGCCGCGCCGGAGCGGTCGATCGTGACGTAGACGTCGAACGTCCGGTTGGTCTCGTCGACCCCCGGCGCGATCCGCGCGACCGAGCCCGACCAGATCGGGGCGGCGTCGGCAGCGCGTCGCAGCGTGATCGGAGCGCCCGGAGCGACGTCGCCGAAGCAGCTCGCCGGCAGGGAGGCGGCCACCTCGACTCGGCTGGCATCGACGATGCGCGCCAGGGGGGAGCCCGGCCCCACCCGGCTGCCGACCGTGGTCAGGCGGCGCTCGATGGTCCCGTCGTGGGGCGCGCGGACCGTGGCGCGGGCCAGGTCGAGCTCGGCCTGCTCCTGCCCGGCCAGGGCCGCGCGGTGGCGCGCCTCCGCCCGGGCCAGCTCCGCGTCGCGATTGTCACAGCGCTTGGCCAGCTCGAGCGTGGTCTGCTCCAGCTCGCCGCACTGGAGCCGCGCCCGGTCGAGGGCGGACTGGGACGTCTCGCCGCTGCGGGCCAGCCGCTCGCTGCGGGCGACCTCCCCCCGGGCGGTCCCCAAGTCGCGCTCCGCGATTGTCCGCTGGCGGGCGAGGAGCTCGTGCTCCTGCTCCAGGGCGGTCCGGGCGGCCGCGGCCTCCTGGGCGGCGGCGCGGCGCGCGGCCACGATCGCGCGTAGCTCGCGGTCGTCGATCTTGAGCAGCTCCTGACCGGCGCGGACCGCCGTCCCCGCCTCCAGCGCCGGCGCGACCCAGACCACGAGCCCCCGGACCTCGGCCGAGACGAGCGTCGTCCGCAGCGCGCGCGCTCGAGCGTACGCCCGGTAGACCTCGGGGTAGTCCTGTCGCTGGGCGGTGGCGATCGCCACCCGCAGCGACCGCCGCGGCGCGGGCGCTCGCGCGGGGACCTCGCGGAAGCTGGCCAGGCTCACCAGCGCGCCGACCCCCAGCAGCAACAGCGCCGCGGCGCCACCGGCCGAGCGACGGAGCCAGCGGCCTGCGGCGGCCGCCTCGAGGGACGGGCTGGCGGTAGGAGCGGTCACGCGATCTCCTCCCCGGGGTCGGGGTTGGGCGGCCCCGCCCGAACGGGCCAGGCGTCTGAATCGTCGGTCGGCTCGCGCTGCGCTCCTCCGCCAGCCTCAGCGTCGGCCACGATCAGGTAGGCCACGGGGACCAGCACCAGGGTGACGGCGGTCGCGAACACGAGGCCGCAGGCGAGGGAGGCGACCATCGGCAGCAGCCATTGGGCCTGGTAGCTGCGGTCGAACAACAGGGGGCTGAGGCCCGCGACCGTGGTGACCGAGGTCAGCAGGATCGGACGCAGCCGGGTGCGCGCTCCCTCGACGGCCGCCTCTAGCGGCGTGACCCCTCGCCGGAGGGCGCGGTTGATGGCGTCGACCAGCACCAGGCCGTCGTTGACGACCACCCCGAACAGGGCCAGCAGGCCCAACAACGAAGTCGTGGTCAGGCCCAACCCGAGCAGCAGGTGGCCCAGCAAGGCTCCCGCCACGGCGCAGGGGAGCGCCGCGGCGACGACCAGGGGCTGCACGTAGGAGCGAAACAGGCCGGCGATCAGGGCGTAGATCGCCAGCAGGGCGATCAGGCACGCGTTCAGGAGCGAGCCGAGCGACGCCTCGGTCTCCTTCTTGTCACCCTCCAGCTCGATCTGCACGCCCGGGAGCTCTTGCTCGAGCGCAGTCAGCGACTCGACGAGCGCAGCGTCGATCGCCGCGACCGTCGCCTGCTCGGCGTCGACGTCGGCGCTCACGCGCGCGACCTGGGCCCCCCACATGCGCCGGACCTCGCCGTAGCCGATCTCCTCCCGCAGGTCGGCCACCTCCTCCAGCGGCACCCGACCCCCTTGGGCCGTCTTGATTCGCAGGCGGCGCAGGTCGCGGGCGCTGCGGCGCGCCTGCTCGGGGAGAGCGACCCTCACCGTGACGCGATCGGCCCCGACCTGGAGCTCTTGTGCCTCGAAGCCCGAGATCGCGTGCCGGAGCTGGGCGGCCAGGGACGCCGCGGTGACTCCGAGCTGGGCGGCGTTGGCGCGCGGACGGACCCGGATCTCCGGCTTGCCGCCGCCGAGGTCGTCGCGGACCCCGTGCACGGCCTCGAACTCCTCCAGCAGCGCGCGGACCCGCGTGACCGCGCCCTGGAGCTGGCGCGGCTCGGCGCCGCGCAGCACGAGCTCGATCGGCGGCCCAAGCCCGAAGCCGTCGTCTGCCTTGAAAGCGAGCCGGCGGACGCCCGCGATCCCCGCGGTCTCACGGCCGAGGTCCGCCAGCAGGCGGTCGACGTGTCGCAGACATCGGGCCTGCCGCACGTCCGGCGGGTAGAGCTCGACCGAGATCCGCCCCCGTGTGGCCGGGTCGGCGGTGGCGACCCGGCCGAAGCGCGAGAACGCCACTCCGACGTAGCCGATCGCGCGCTCGACCTCGCCGCTAGCCTCGACTCGCTGGAGCAGCTCCTGGACGACGGCCTCCGTGCGATCCGCGTGGGTGCCAGCCTCCATCTGCACGTCGACGTAGAAGACTTCGGTGTCGACGTTGCCGACCAGCTCGAAGGGGACGAAGTCGCCGGCGACGAGCCCCACCGTGGCGAGCGTCATCGCCAGGGCGCCGGCCGCGAACGGGTAGCGCCAGCGCAGGCAGGGGCGGAGGAGCGCCTCGAGCCGGTCCGGCAACGTCTCCTCGAACCAGCGGGCGCGCCGCTGAGCCCACGCCGCGGCCCAGCCGCCGCCCCAGCGCGGGCGTCTCTTCAGGGGGTGCGCCAGGTGCGAGGGGAGGATCAGGAAGACCTCCAGCAACGAGACGGCCAGCGCCGCCGTCACGATCAGCGGAAGCACACCCAGGATCGAGCCCAGGAAGCCGGCCAAGAAGGCGGCGGGCGCGAAGGCGACCATCGTGGTCAGGGCGGTGGTCAGGACGGGGAGCGCGACCTCGGCGGTCCCGGTGACCGCCGCCTCCTCAGGCGGTGCGCCGGCGCGCTGGTGGCTGTAGATCCGCTCCCCGACCACGATCGCGTCGTCGACGATCAGCCCCAGCACCACGATCAGCGCCATCAGCGAGACCATGTCGACGGTCGCGCCGGCCAGATACATCGCCACGAAGGTGCCCAGGAAGGCAATCGGGATCCCGAGCGCTACCCAGCAAGCGAACCGCAGGTCGAGCGAGAGGGCGAGCACCACGGCGACCAGCAGCAGCCCGTAGCCGGCGTTGCGCTCGAGCAGCGACAGGCGCTCCTCGATCATGCCCGACTGATCGAAGGCGACCTCGACCGCGACGTCGCCGCGGTCGGCGACGCCTGCGGCGTAGCCGCGCACCCGCGCGGCCAGGTCGAGCAGGTCCCCGCCAGCGGCCTGAAAGACCGACACGCTCACGGCCGGCGCGCCGCGATACCAGGCGCGCTCGACCCGGTCCTCGAAGCCCTCGCGCAGCGTGGCCACATCGCGGAGCGTCACGGCGCTCCCGTCGGGCCGCGAGCGCAGCACGATCCGCTCCAGCGCCAGGGAGTGGTTCTCTTCGGAGACGGTGCGCACGCGCGCGTTACCGCTGCGGTCGGTCAGCTGTCCGCCGGCCAGGTCGAGGTTCGCCGCCGCCAGGTCCTGGCCGACTTCGGCGAAGGTCAGGTCGAACGCCTCGAGCTGGAGCGGGTCGATCTCGACGCGCAGCTCCCGGTCGCGGACGCCGAGGACAGCGACCTCGGAGACACCCGGCATCGCGCGGAGGGCGTCGCGGGCGTCGAGGGCAGCGGCGCGTAGGCGCGCCTCGGTGCCGCCGCCGCGCAGCAGCAGCGTGATCACGGGAAACTGGAACCGGCGATCGGTGACGACCGGCTCCTCGGCTGCGGCTGGCAGGTCGGGTCGGGCACGGCCGACGCGCGTGCGGACCTCGTTGAGCACGCGGTCGATGTCCGCGCCTGGCTCCAGCCGGAGCCAGGTCTGCGAGAGCCCTTCGACCGAGCTGGAGGTGACCTCCTGGACGTCGGGGACGTCGAGCAGCTCGTGCTCGAGCGGGCGCGCGATCAGCTCGTCGACCTCGTCGGGCGCCGCGCCGGGGTAGACCACGCTCACCAGGACCCGGTCGGGGTCGGCGCGCTTGAG
Organism: Planctomycetota bacterium; assembly: GCA_041690735.1. Taxonomy (GTDB): domain Bacteria; phylum Planctomycetota; class J058; order J058; family J058; genus JAWLGW01. The sequence continues at coordinate 57 of JAWLGW010000232.1, read as the reverse complement.
GATCGCGCGGGGTAGGCTGCGCCAGCAGAGCAAACCGGCCGCGACGACGACCAGCAG
>JAWLGW010000231.1:0-8130 GCA_041690735.1 Planctomycetota bacterium | reverse complement strand
GACCCCGAGGTGGCGGTGGCGACCGCCGGCACCGGGGCCCCGGCGGCCGCGCGGGTCGCCTACGACGTCCCCCGCGAAGGCGCCCCCTGGGGGGCCAAGATCAGCGCCTACCTGCTGACCAAGGCCCTGGGGTCGGGCGCGCTGATCATGGGCGGCCTGGGCCTGCTCGCCTTCGAGCGGGGGCCCGACCTGTTCGGCGTCTATCCGCCGGCGCTGGCCCTGATCTTCCTGGCGCTGACCATGCTGCTGTTGGTCCTCGACCTCAAGCGCCCCGAGCGGTTCTTGCTGCTGCTGTTTCGCCCTCAGCTCGGCAGCTGGCTGGTCAAGGGGGCGTTCGTGATCATGGCGGCCAGCGCGGTGGCCGTGGGCTGGCTGGCCGCCCTGTGGGCCGGGCCGCACCCGCCCTGGCTGTGGCGGGCGCTGGGCGGCGCCGCGGTGATCTCCGGCGGCGCGGCGGCCGGCTACACCGCCTATCTGTTCGGGCAGGCCCGGGGGCGGGAGCTGTGGCAGAGCCCGCTGTTGCTCCCGCACCTGATCGTGCAGGCCGCCCTCGCTGGCGCCGCGCTGCTGGCCCTCCTGCCCGGCATGCTGCCGGGCGAGCTGTCGCCGGCGGGCTTCCAGGCTCGCCTGGTCGGCCTGGGGATCGCCATGGCGCTGGCCCTGGCCCTCAACCTGGTCATGGTCCTGGCCGAGCTCGGCGTCCACGGCGGCGGCGACGCGCGCCTGGCGATCAAGTGGATGACCACCGGCGAGCGCGGGACCACCCTCTACCTGGGCGTGCTGGCCCTGGGGCACGTGTTCCCCGCCACCTGCCTGGCGGTCGCCTTCCTGGCGCCGGGCGCCGGGGCGGCGGTGGCGCTCGCGGGCCTGGGGAGCCTGACCGGCCTCCTGCTGTGGGACCACCTGTACCTGCTGGCGGGTCAAGCCCCGCCCCTGAGCTGAGACTGACGCGAGCATGAGCGAGACCCCGCCCCTCACCTCGCAGCCCCCCTACGAGCGGTGGGACGACTGGGTCGACTACGACCCGGCCGCCTGGCCCCGCAAGGTCGAGCGGCGCTCGGTGGTGGTGCCCACCCTGTGCTTCAACTGCGAGGCGGGCTGCGGGCTGCTGGCCTATGTGGACAAGGAGGACCTCTCGATCCGCCGGATCGAGGGGAACCCGCTCCACCCGGGCAGCCGCGGCCACACCTGCGCCAAGGGGCCGGCCACCCTCAGTCAGGTCCGCGACCCCGAGCGGATCCTCCACCCCCTGCGCCGCGTCGGGGCCCGCGGCGAGGGGCGCTGGGAGCAGGTCTCCTGGGACGAGGCCCTGGACGCGATCGGCGGGCGGATTCGGGCCGCGCTGCAGGAGGGGCGCAAGGAAGAGGTGATGTACCACGTCGGCCGCCCCGGCGAGGACGGGTTCATGAACCGTGTCCTGGCCGCCTGGGGGATCGACGGGCACAACTCGCACACCAACGTGTGCTCCGCCTCCACCCGGCTGGGGCTCATGTCGGTGTGGGGCTCCGATCGGGCCTCGCCGGACTACGGCAACTCCGACTTCATCCTGCTGGTGTCGGCCAAGCTCGAGAGCGGGCACTACTTCAACCCCCACGCCCAGCGGATCACCGAGGCCCGCATGCGCGGCGCCCGGGTGGCGGTGCTCGACATTCGCCACTCCAACACCGCCGCCATGGCCGACCACTGGCTCGCCACCTACCCGGGCTCGGAGGCCACGGTCCTGCTGGCCATGGCGGGGGTGATCCTGAGCGAGGGCCTCGCCGACCGCGAGTTCCTGCGCCGGTGGACCAACTGGCGCGAGACGGCGCCCCACCTCGAGGGGGAGGACGGGGCGCCGCTCTCCGCCGACGCCGGCTTCGACGCAGTGCTGGCGGCCTTCACCCGCTACCTGACCACGCGCTACTCGGTGGAGCGGGCCGAGGAGGTGTCGGGCATTCCCGCCGCTCAGCTCCGGCAAGTGCCGCGCGAGGCGGGCCGGGCCGGCTCGCGCCTCGCCACCAACATCTGGCGCAACGCCGCCTCGGGGAACCTGGGCGGGTGGCAGATCGCGCGGGCGCTGCTGCTGCTCAACGTGCTCACCGGCAGCGTCGGCACGGCGGGCGGGATCTCGCCCCACGACTGGCACAAGATGAAGCCGCCGGTCCCCAACCCGCCGCCCCCTCACGACCGGTGGAGCGAGCTGCTGTGGCCGCCCGAGTTCCCCTTGGCCCACTACGAGCTCAGCTTCCTCCTCCCGCACCTGTTGCTGGACGGGCGGGGCAGGCTCGACGTGTACTTCACCCGGGTGTTCAACCCGGTGTGGACCTACCCCGACGGCGCCACCTGGATCGAGGCCCTCAGCGACGAGGAGAAGGTCGGCCTGCACGTGGCGCTCACGCCCACCTGGAACGAGACGGCCCAGTTCGCCGACTACGTGCTCCCGGTCGGCCTCGCCACCGAGCGCCACGACAACCAGAGCCAGGAGACCCACATGGGCCGCTGGATCGGCCTCCGCCAGCCGGTCCTGCGCGAGGCCCGCCGTCGGCTGGGCAAGCCGGTCACCGACAGCCGCGAGGCGAACCCGGGGGAGGTGTGGGAGGAGGCGGAGCTGTTCATCGCCCTCTCCTGGCGGATCGACCCCGACGGCGCCCTGGGGATCCGCAAGTACTTCGAGGCCCCCGATCGCCCCGGCGAGCCGCTGACCGTCGACGACTACTACCGCGACCTGTTCGCCGCGGTGCCGGGCCTCCCCGAGGCGGCCGCGGCCGAGGGCCTCGACCCGCTGGAGTACATGCGCCGCCGCGGCGCCTTCGCGGTGGAGGACGACGGCGAGCGCCTGGGCCTGCACGAACGCGAGGTCGGCCCGGAGACGCCCGGCGTCGAGATCGATGGCGTGCGGCGGGCGGGCTTCGGCACCCCCTCACGCAAGCTGGAGCTGTACTCCGAGACGCTGGCCGAGTGGGGCTGGCCCGAGCACGCCCTCCCGGGCGCGATCGACAGTCAGATCGCGCCCGCCGAGCTGGACGACGGCGAGATGGCGCTGGTGCCGACCTTCCGGCTGCCGGTGCTGATCCACTCCCGCTCGGGCAACGCCAAGTGGCTGCTCGAGATCGCCCACAGCAACCCCCTGTGGATCCACCCCACCGACGCCGAGCGGCTGGGGATCGGCCTGGGCGAGCTGGCGAAGGTCGAGACCCGGATCGGCGCCTTCGTGCTGCGGGCCTGGGTCACCGAGGCCGTGCGCCCGGGCGTGGTCGCCTGCAGCCACCACCTGGGCCGGTGGCGCAAGCAGGGGCAGCCCGACACCAACCGGTGGAGCGCCGCCGAGGTCCGCTTCGAGCGCGACGGCGACCGCCTGCTGGTCCGCCGCACCGGCGCCGGCCTGTCCCCCTTCGCCAGCGAGGACGCCGACTCGCAGCGCATGTGGTGGAAGGAGGTGGGCGTCCACCAGAACATGACCTTCCCCGTGCAGCCCGACCCGGTCTCGGGCATGCACTGCTGGCACCAGCCGGTGCGGGTCGGCCCCGCCGGCCCCGACGACCGCGAGGGCGACGTGCGGGTCGACACCGCCAAGGCCCGCGCCCACTACCAGGAGTGGATGAAGCGCACCCGCCCCGGCCCCGGCCCCGGCGGGCTGCGGCGACCCCTGTGGCTCAAGCGGCCCCTGGCGCCGGTGAAGGAGAAGTTCTACGTGCGGGAGGCGGAGGCGTAGGCGCTTCTGGTCCCGTTACGGTCCGACCGGGCTCGAGACGTCGCGCTCGTAATCGTGGTCGTGGTCGACCGCGAGCACGAGCACGACCACGACCACGAGCGCGAGCGCGAGTGCCCGAGCCAGCCGCGGCGAGGACCGACGAGGAACGCTGGAGGCGTTCCTCGACACGTCCCTAGCGGTCCCGTCCCCTGGCGCGCCACGCCCCGCCTCTGCCACCCTGTCCCCGGGAGGGCGCGCCATGGACCGACACCTCGCGCAGCTGATCGTGGGCGGCATCGCCGCCGGCGGCGCCGGGATCTCGATGTGGTTCGGCTGGAAGAACCTCGAGCAGGCCAAGATCCTCGAGCACGACCTGCCGCCCAGCCGCCTGGAGCACAACATCGGCCGCGCGGTCACGGTGATCGGCACCCCGACCAGCCTGTACGCGGGCCACGACCCGTTCCTGGCCCGGGCGCTGTGGTTCCGCAAGAAGTTCCAGCAGCTGGAGCGGCGCTACAACAGCTACGACAACCACAGCCGCAGCAGGTGGCGCACGGTCCGCACCGAGGAGTCGGACTGGAACCTCGAGCTCGACGTGGGGGGCGTGCGGGTCGAGGTCCGCAACGCGCCGACCGAGGTGTACGGCACCGTCAAGGAGACCTCGGGCGGCGGGTGGGGCGAGGAGTACCGCACGATCAACGAGTACCTGCCTCAGGTGCCGCGGCTGACCGTGTGCGGCCTCCTCGACCGGACCTCACGGGGCTTCACGATCGCGCCCCACCCCAAGCACGGCCTGCTGTTCGCGCCCGAGCCGCCGCAGGACAGGGCCAAGAAGGAGGCCCTCAAGGGCTGGCTGGGCCTGGTGGGGGCGCCGCTGGCCGCCGCCGCCGGCGCGGCCTTCGTGATCGGCAAGTGGTTCTGAGGCTCGACGCCACGCTACACGTACGAGCTGCGGGACAGGTCCAGGATCCAAGGGTGGCTGTGGGTCTCGAACAGGTCGAGCAGGGCGTGGACCCCGTGCTCGATCTTGTGGTCGCGCTCCTCCTCGGTGATCGGCACCACCCACAGGAACTCCACCGGCTCGTCCTTCACGATCAGGCGCTGCGACAGCTCGCGGTCCGGCGACACCACCGAGGTCAGCAGCAGCAGGTGCCGCAGGGCCGAGCCCGGGAAGGGCGGCTCCGCCAGGGCGACGGTGTGGCCGAAGCCGAGCCAGGTCTCGTCGCGGAAGGGGAACCGGGCCAGCCACCGCAGCAGGCTCACGTAGTCCTCCCGGAGCTCGCGCACGTACAGGAGGAGCTCCGCCCGGGGGGGGATCCCCTCGGGGAGGTCGGGCGGCAGGTGCATGCGGGCGTCGCTCATGCCGCCGGTGGTGAGGGTGTAGAAGGTCCCCTCGCCGAGGTCGCGGGCGAACACGTACACCGCGACCTCGGGCCCCTCGCCCTCCTCGGGGGGCCGCTCCAGGTCGGGCAGGTAGACCGCCTCGAACGGGCCGAGCAGCTCCTGGTAGACCTCTTCGCGTCGTCGCGTTGCGTCCACGCCCCGAGCCTAACACCTCAACCGAGGTGCTTGAGGGCGACGACCACCGCCGCCAGCAGGATCAGCCCCACGAGCAGGCTCAGCGCCAGGCCCAGCCCAGGCACCGCCTCGTCCGCGTCGCCGTCTGGGGGCAGGTCGGGCTCGGCGAGCTTCTCGGTGGAGGGGCCGGCCGCAGGGATCACGGTTCGGTCGCCGCCCAGCCAGGCCTCCAGCTCGTCCGCCAGGGCGGCGGCCGTGGGCTGGCGGAGGTTGGGGTCGCCCGCCAGGGCGCGCCGGCAGATCGCGTCCAGGGAGGCGTCGATCGTGGGGTCGAGCTTGGCGGGGGGGACGATCTCGTTCGCCAGCACCCGCTTGAGGGCCTGCCGCAGGTTGAGGCCCGCCACGTCGAGGGGCGGGCGCCCGGCGAGGGCGTAGTACAGGATCCCCCCCAGGCCGTACACGTCGCTGCGCGGGTCGACCCGCTTGCTGTCGCGCACCTGCTCGGGCGGCATGTAGGTGGGGGTGCCCATGACGGCCCCGGTGGCGGTGAGCCCCTGCACCGCGTCCAGGGCCTTGGCGATGCCGAAGTCGGTGAGCCGCACCCGCCCCTCGGGCGTGACGATCACGTTGTTCGGCTTGAGGTCGCGGTGGATCACCCCCTGCTCGTGGGCGAAGGCGACGGTGCGGGAGACCTCGAGGACCAGCCGCACGGCCTGCTCGCGGGACACCTCGCGCGACACCGCGTCCAGGCTGCGCCCCTCCACGAAGTCCATGACGTAATACAAGACGCCCGAGGGGAGGGAGCCCGAGGCGCGCACCGCCACCACCCCCGGGTGCTGCCCCAGGCGCTGCCCCAGCTCCGCCTCGCGGCGAAACCGCTCCACGTCTTGGGCCCGCGTGCGCGCGCCGCCGCGGAGGACCTTGACCGCCACCTGCTCGCCGGTCTGCTGGTCCCGGCCGGCGTACACCACGCCCATGCCGCCGCGGGCGAGCTCTCCCTCGAGCCGGAACCGGTCGTCCAGGACGGGGGGCAGGCCGCCCGGCTCTTGCGGTCCGTCCGGGACGGGGCTCGAGTGGGCGGCCGTGTCGTCGTGCCCCCCGGGGGGGTCGGCCCACTCGCCGGTGGTCGGCATGGGGGGCGGGGGCGCGGTCGTCTCCCCCGACGGCTGCCAGGGCGCGGGAGCCGCGCCAGGGCCCGGGAGCACGGTGAACCGGTACTGGGAGGCGCCCAGGGAGATCGTGTCCCCCACCCGCGCGGCGCCGGTGCCCTCCACCCGCGCCCCGTTGATGAACGTGCCGTAGCTGCTGCGGTCCACGATCCCCAGCAGGTCGGGCCGCACGTACACCTCGCAGTGCGGGCGCGACACCGCTGGATCGCGGCAGGGGACGTGCGGCGGCGCGGCTGGATCGTCCCGGCCGATCACGAACCGAGCGCCCGGGTGACACGGATAGACCGCGCCCGACATGCAGTCCTGGAGGAGGAGCGGCGCTTGCACGCCGATAGCCTACTCCAGAGAGAAGCGGTTAGCGGTTAGCGGTTAGCGGTTAGCGGTTAGAGCTGTCGCTCGTCCGCAGCCTCCTTCGGCAGGGAGCTCTTCCTTCAGCGACAGCACGAACTGCCAGCCGCCAACTCCAACCGCTATTGACGTTGGCCCGGACCTCGCCCATGCTCCCTCCATGCCACGCGCCCAAGTGAACGGGATCGAGCTGGAATACGACGTCCGCGGAGAGGGCCCGCCGGTGGTGCTGATCATGGGGATCGGCGCCCAGCTGGTGCACTGGCCCGACCCCTTCTGCGACCTGCTGGCGGATCGCGGCGTCACGGTGGTCCGGTTCGACAACCGCGACGCCGGCCTGTCGACCCACATGCGCGCAGCCGGCGCGCCGCCGGTGGTGCGGTCCACCCTGCGGGCCTACCTCGGCTTCGGGATCAAGGCCCCCTACACCCTCAGCGACATGGCTGCCGACACGGCAGGGCTGATCGAGGCCCTGGGCCACGAGCACGCCCACGTGGTCGGCTGCTCCATGGGCGGCATGATCGCTCAGTCCCTGGCGATCGAGCACCCGGGGCGGGTGCGCTCGCTGGTGTCGCTCATGTCGACGCCCGGCGACAAGCGCCTCGGCCGCCTCAAGGCGCTGGCTACCCTGCTGGAGCCCGTCCCCCAGGAGCGCGAGGCGGCGATCGAGCGCAGCCTGCGGATCATGAAGGTCCTGGGCAGCCCCGACTATCCCCTCGACGAGGAGGCCTTCCGGGCCGTGGCTCGGGCGGCCTACGACCGCGGGGTGTGCGCCGAGGCCTTCGCCCGCCAGTGGGTGGCGATCCTGGCCTCGGGCAACCGCACCCGCCGCCTGGCCGCGGTCCGGGCGCCCACCCTGGTGCTCCACGGGGCTGAGGACCCGCTGATCCCGGTGGGGGCCGGCGAGGCCACGGCCCGGGCGATTCCGGGGGCCGAGCTGGAGGTGATCCCCGGCATGGGGCACGACCTGCCCCGCCCCCTGTGGCCCCGCCTGGTCGAGCGGATCGCGGGGCACGCTTTGAAGCACGAGCGCGCCACCGCCTGATCGGGGGCGTGTGAATCAGGGGCGCGGTCGGACGAGCGGCGGCTCGGCGTCGGGGTCCGGCGCGTCCCACCCCAGCCAGTCGTCTGCCCAGTCGGCGAGCACGTACGATCCCGCGAGCAGGAGGCCCGCCACTCCGGTGAGCAGGACGAAGCCGATCGCGTAATCTCCTGTGAGTTTGGGCGCGGTCCCGATCAGGGCGACGAGGACGAGCAGCCCCGCTGCGCCCAGCGCTGCAGCCGTAGACCAGCGGGGCTCGCGGCGAACGGTGCCCGCCACGGCGAACAGGAGCGCCGCCAGGAGCAGGGGTGGGGCCTGCACCCACTGCAGGGTCTGACCGACTTCGGCCAGCGCCGCAGCGGGTCCCTCACCCGACAGCACGG
>JAWLGW010000230.1:0-8131 GCA_041690735.1 Planctomycetota bacterium | reverse complement strand
AGAAGCGACTCTCCCCTGCCGCTCAGGTCGTCGCGGGCAAGCGCGGCGCCGCCGCCGCCGGCGGAGAGCCCGCGGCCGAAGGCGAGCGCGGGGCGCAGGACATCCTGTTCGAGAACCTGCCGACGATCGTGGTGGTCCTGCTGATCGCCTCGGGCCTGGTGGTGCTGGCCCTGCACCGCGGCAGGCAAGAGCGGCAGGCGAGCGAGGCCGCCTGGACCGCCCTGGGCGAGGTGAAGCGAGACTCGGAGGCCACGCCCGAGGCCTACCAGAAGCTCTACAACGAGCACGGCGAGTCCGCGGCGGCCCCGTACATCCAGATCGCCTGGGCCTCCAAGCTGTACGAGACGGGCGAGAAGGAGAAGGTCGAGCAGTCGCGCGAGATCCTGGAGCGGGTGAAGAAGCAGTACGGGAGCGTCCCGCTGGTCCAGCAGCTGGTGCCGCAGCAGCTCGAGCGCATCGACGCGGAGCTGGCGGACCCGAGCGTCCCCTGGGGCGCCGCCGCGCGCGCGGCGCGGGAGCCGGAGGAGGTCGCCCCCCCCTCCAGCCCTACTGAGGGCGCGACCTTCGTGCCTGGCTCCGACGCGCCCTCCGTTGACGAGGAGGCTGAGGCTCCCGCCGACGAGAGCGCCGCCGACGAGGCGCCGTCCGCCGAGGACGAGAGCGCCGCCGACGAGGAGCCGTCCGCCGACGACGCCCCCGCCCCCGCTGAGGGTGGCGAGTAGCGACGACCGCCGACGAGGAGTGGGAGGACGAGGACGCCCCGCCGGCCTGCGCCGGTGAGGAGACCTTGCGCCTCCCCGTCGACCGCCCCGGAGAGCGCCTCGACGCCTTCGTGATCCGCCACCTGCAGGCGCTCCGCGGCGGGCATTCACGCCAGGAGGTCCAGGGCTGGATCGCCGAGGGGCGCGTCTCCCTCCACCGGGGCGGCCGCGCGCCGAACCTTCGCCCCAAGCGCTCGCACAAGCTCGCCGCCGCCGACGCGGTCGAGGTGCGGCTGCCCGCCCCGCCGGCGCCGCCTCAGCCGCTGGCGCCCGAGGCGCTGCCGGTCCCGATCCTGTATCAGGACGCCGCCCTGCTGGTGCTCGACAAGCCGGCTGGCCTCACGGTCCATCCGGGCGCCGGGCAGCGCACCGGCACCCTCGCCAACGCCCTGCTCCACCTCAGCCCCGGGGCCCTGTCGGGGCTGGGCGGGCCCGAGCGGCCGGGGATCGTGCACCGCCTCGACAAGGACACCTCGGGCGTGATCGTGGTCGCCCGCTCCGACGCGGCCCACCGGGAGCTCGCCCGCCAGTTCCACGACCGGGAGGTCGAGAAGGTCTACCTGGCGCTCGTGGACGGGGTGCCGCGGGAGGCGGAGGGGACGATCGACCTCCCCCTCGACCGCCACCCCCGCGACCGCAAGCGCCGCGCGGTGGTCGAGGGGGGCCGGCCGGCGCTGACGCGCTACCGGGTGCGGGAGGACCTGGGTCGGTTCGCGCTGGTGGAGTGTCGCCCGCGCACGGGTCGCACCCACCAGCTGCGGGTGCACCTCAAGGCCATCGGCACCCCGATCCTGGCCGACGCCACCTACGGGCCGCGGCGCGGCCGGGACCGGGGCGCGGGCGTCTTCACCCGCCGGGACGCGGGCCTGGGGGGGGCAGGCCCGCTGCTCGAGCGCCAGGCCCTGCACGCCTGGCGGCTCTCGCTGCGCCACCCGGACAGCGGCGCGCCTGTGAGGTTCGAGGCGCCGCTGCCGACCGACATGGTGGACGCCCTGGAGGCGCTCCGCGCCGCGGCGCCCTGACACGGCCGCGAGCCGCCCTGCGCCGTTTGGTAACCTCGCGCCCCCATCGCCCAGTGAGGCCCTCATGACCGACGGTAACGACCCTGTCCCCAGCGAGCCCACCCCTGCCAGCCCCGTCCCCGCGGGAGGCGAGCCGGGCCGGGTCGAGGCCGAGGTGCAGCCTCGGGTGCGCGCCGAGGCGCCGCGACCCCGCGCGGCGCGGCCCCGGCCCCGCTCCACCACGGCGGCCAGCTGCCTGCTGGGCGCCCTGGGGCTGCTCGCGTTCGGAGGGCTGGGCCTGTGCCTCATCACCGCCTCGTTCGGCGGCGGCGGCCTGGGCGGGTCGCTCATGGAGGAGACGGTCTCGGCGGACGAAGGGGCGCAGCGGAAGATCCTCCTGATCGAGTACGAGGGGGTGATCGCTCAGCGGGTCGGCGGCGGCCTGTTCGACATCGGCTACGACCTCGTGGAGCGCATGCGGCGGCAGCTGAAGCAGGCCTCGGAGGACGACGGGGTCGCCGCCGTGGTGCTGGTGCTCGACACCCCCGGCGGCACGGTCACCGCGTCCGATCGGATCTGGCGCCTGATCAAGGAGTTCCGCCGGCAGACCGGCAAGAAGGTGGTCCTGCACATGGGCGGCGTGTGCGCCTCCGGCGGCTACTACATCGCGGCCGCGGCGGACACGATCACCTGCGAGCCCACCACGATCACGGGCAGCATCGGCGTCGTCCTGTCGGGCCTCAACTTCCACGACCTGCTGCGGGAGTACGGCGTCAAGGACGTCACCATCGCCAGCGGCACCAACAAGGCGCTCCTCAACCCCACCTCCCCCGTGCAAGAGCAGCACCTCGCGATCCTGCAGGGCATGGTGGACGACGCCTACGAGCGCTTCATCACCCTGGTGGCCGAGGGGAGGCCCCTCGAGCTCGAGGAGGTGCGCCCCCTCGCCGACGGGCGCATCTACACCGCGAACCAGGCGCTTCAGCTCAAGCTGGTCGACTCGATCGGCTACCGGGAGGACGCGATCGCCGCCGCCAAGCGGCTGGCGAACCTGACCGCGGCCCGGGTGGTCCGCTACAAGCGCCCCCCCAGCCTGGCCGACGCCCTGGCGGGCAACGTGCGCGCGCCGGCGCTCCGGGTGGATCAGGCCTTCGTGGACGAGATGCGGACGCCGCGGCTGATGGCGATCTGGCGGCCGTAGGAGCCGGGGAGGAGTGGACGCTCCGTCCTGGAGCCGTGGATCCCCCTTCTTCGCCAGCGCGTGTCGCTCGCGGGGAGGTTCGTGGGTGCTGTCGCTGGCCCGGTCCGCCTCGCGTCCTGAGGGCGCACGCGCATAGAGACTGCTGCCCGGGACCGCGTCGCCAGTGATGCTGAGGGCCACCACGCGTGCTGCTCATGGCCCGGACAGTAGCTGGGTCGGCGGACCGCCCTTATGATTTGCGCCCCGCAGGTGGCAGCTCCTGGTCAGTTCGGGGCGAATGGTCAGGCCACTGGTCAGGTCGGCCGAGCGGAGCGCGCTCGACTGAGGAGAACCCCAGCCCGGCGTGAGCGATATCGCCCGCCGCGACCCCGCCGCTTGCCCTAAGCGGCCGCCATAGAGCTGATTGGCAATGCGTGTCACGTCTGAAGGACGTTTCGTATTAGACATCCAGGCGGGGGGTGAGCAGATGCATTGCAGGGCAGGGGCGGGGTTGCTGGCGCTACTCGTATCGGTCGGCTGCAGCGGGGGCAGCGGCGGGGCCGGACCGCCGATCGAGGCCAGCGGCAGCGTGACGGCGGGCAAGGTCGTGGGGGCGACGCTCCACGCGTACCGGATCGACGGCGCCACCCTGGGCCTGACCCTCGTCCAGCAGACGATGACCGACGCCGACGGCGCCTACAGCCTCCAGCTCGGCGGAGGCGACGCCCTCCTGTTGGTGGCGGGCGGCGGGAGCTACGTGGACGAGGCCAGCGGCAGCGCCTGCGCCCTGGGCGCGATCCCGGCGAGCCTGCCGCTGCTGTCGACGCCGCGGCCGGGGACGCTGTCCGCGATCCTGGGCGCCGGCGCACCGGCCGGCGCGACGACGGTGGCGCTGAACCCGCTCACCACGCTGGCCACCCAGCGGGTGACCGAGCTGGCGAGCGGCGGCGCCGAGGCGCTGCGGGCCCCTCAGGTCGACGCGGTGTATGAGGCCGTGGCCGCCGAGTTCGGCCTGGTCTCGGGAGGCGCCGCCGTCGATCCCCGCGCGGTGATCCCCCTCGACCCCTCCGACCCCGCGGAGGCCGGCGCCGTGGGCAGCGACCCCCAGCACCCGCGGGCGCTGCTGGGAGTGATCCTGGCCGCGCTCTCCCAGGCCGCGCAGGATCTGGGGCTGAGCGACCCCCTCGACCTGATCGACGCCCTCGCCTTGGACTACGCCGACGGGTCCCTCGACGGCCTCGACGGCGCCGCCGAGATCGCCCTCGGCGCGAGCCCGCTCGACTCGGCCGGCACGGCGGGCGTCGCCGCGGCGACCGAGCGCTTCCTCGCCGGAGCCCGCAACGAGAGCGGGACGACGGGCGCCGACTTCAGCGGGCTGGTGTCGTCCCTCGCGAGCCAGGACACCGCGCCCGCGGGGTTCAACCTGCGGCCGAGCGCGCGCCCCGTCGCCGACGCGAGCGCGACGGCGGGCGCGCCGCTCGTGGTCACCTTGCTGGAGGTGAGCGCGGGCGAGGCCGACCAGACGGTGTCCCTCTCGGCGACGTCGAGCGACCCCGCCGTCGTCGCCGACGTGAGCTTCGGCGGCGCGGGCGCCACGCGCACGATCACGCTCACGCCCCTCGCCGCGGGGACGACCACGCTCACGATCACCCTCCGCGACGACGGCGGTACCGCGGGGGGCGGCACCGACACCACCACCCTCAGCTTCCGCGTTACCGCGGCGCCCGCCCCGGCGCCCGCGATCAGCGCCGCCACCCAGCTCACGGTCACGCGCGGGGAGTTCGTCGAGGTGCCGCTGACGGTGAGCGGGAGCCAGCCGTTCAGCCTGACCCTGCTCAACCCCCCGCCCGCGGCGTCCCTGGCGCCGATCGTCAGCGCCAGCGGCGCGGTCACCACCCACCTGCGCTGGCATGTGCGCGGCAAGGAGCCGCACCAGCGGCTGGTGTTCCGGGCCACCGACGGGGCGCAGAGCACGCTCCACACCCTGGACGTCGTCGTCCAGGGCAGGTCGGTCCGCAACAACCTGTTCCGCGGGGACGTCACCGGAGACGGCCTGCTGGACGTGGTCGCCGTCTCGACCGTGGCCGACGTCGACGGGGTCGAGGACGCGGGCGCGATCTACGTGTGGGCCGGCGCCGCGACGCCCGCCGGCACGCCGACGGCCAAGCTCGTCAAGCCTCTCCCCACGGCGTTCGATCGCCTGGGGTTCGCGGAGGCGGCGGGGCCGAGCACGGCGAACACCGTGCGCCTGGTCGACGTGACCGGCGACGGGGTCCTGGACGTGGTCGTCAGCGGGAGCGAGGTCGACGTCGACGGGGTCGCGGACGCGGGGATCGTGCTCGTGTGGGCCGGCGGGCCGGGGCTCAGCGGGTCCCCCGCCCCGACGGCGACGCTCTCGATCCCCACGCCGAGCGCCTTCGACTGCCTGGGTTTCGCGTCCTACCAGGGCCTCTTGATCGGCGACCTGACCGGAGACGGGGTGCTGGACGTGCTGGTCGGCGCCGAGCTCTACGACGCGACGGTGGGCGGCACGACCTACGAGGACGCGGGGGCCCTGTTCCTGTGGGCGGGGGGCCCCGGGCTGAGCGGAGCTCCCGCCCCCACCGCCGTGCTGCGAAACACGGCCCCCGGGAAGAACGACCGGCTGGGCGACTTCGGCAGCGGTCAGGGGATCTGGCTGGTGGAGGTCACGGGCGACGCGCTGCTCGACGTGGTGGTCGGCGCGAGGCTCCGCGACACGTCCGTGCCGGATGCGGGCGAGGTGCTCGTGTGGGCCGGCGGCGCGCTCAGCGGGACCCCGGCCCCCCACGCCACCCTCCGCCGGGCGACGCCGGTGGCCAATGACATGCTCGGCCAATCGGGCAGCGAGCAGCCGCTCCTGTTCGGCGACGTCACCGGCGACGGGCAGCTCGACGTGATCGCCGCCGGGGGGCGCCTCGACGTGGGCGCGGTCGACGACGGCGCCGTCCTGGTGTGGGCCGGCGGACCCGCCCTCGTTGGCGTGCTCGGCGAGACGGCCTCCCTCCAGCTCGCCGACCCGAGCGACTCGGACCTCCTCTCGTCGAGCAACGAGGCCGGGGTGAAGCTGGGCGACGTCACCGGGGACGGCGTCCTCGACCTCGTCGTCGCCGCGCCGCGAAAGGACGCCGGCGGGCTGGTCGACGTGGGCAAGATCGCCGTCTACGCAGGGGGCGCCCTCTCGGGCGCGACGACCCCCACCGCCCTCCTCGGCAGGGCCGACCCCCAGGCGAACGATCGGCTCACCTCCATCACCACGGACTCCGACGGGTTGTACCTCGCCGAGGTCACGGGAGACGGAATCCTGGACGTGGTCGCGGGCGGCGAGTACATCGCCCTGGTGGTGACCGTCGGCGGCGTGGACGAGGTCCGCATCAACGCCGGCGCGGTGTTCGTGTGGGCGGGCGGCCCGGGCATGCTCGAGACGCCGACGGCCACGCTGCGGCGCTCCACCCCGCTGGACAACGACCGCCTGGGGAAGGCGAGCGGCTGGGGGATCCAGTTCGGAGACGTCAGCGGCGACGGCGTGAACGACGTCGTGATCGCCGCCCCGCAGGCCGACACCACGGTGCTGAACGCAGGCTTGGCGCTCGTGTTCGCCGGGGGCGCGAGCCTCACCGGCACCCCGGCCGCGCTGGCGGTCCTCCAGCGCGACGCGCCCGCCGCCCAGGACCGCCTGGGGTCGGGCCCCGTGCCGCTGCGGCTCGCGGACCTGACCGGAGACGGCGTGCTCGACGTGTTCCTGTGGAGTCAGCACCTGGCCCTCACCCCGGGCCGGCTCCAGGACGGCGGCGGCTTCGTGTGGGCCGGCGGCGCCGCCCTCAGCGGGTCCCCCCTTCCGTTCGCGACCCTCGCGCGGACGGGCAGCGCGACCCTCGACAACCTCGGACGCGGCGGCCTCGAGCTGGCCGACCTCGACGGAGACGGGGTGCTCGACGTGGTTGCCTCCTGCCCCCTGGTCACCGTGGACGGCGTGGACAGCGCCGGGCTGACCGCGATCTGGACGGGCGGCCCCGGGCTCGCCCTGGCCGCCGACCCCGACGCCGAGCTGCGGCTGGTCACTCCCGCCATGGAGGACGGGGCCCAGGCCCTCCGCCTGCTCGACCTGACCGGGGACGGCCGCCTGGACGTGGTCGGTGGGGCGACCGGCTACGACGGCGCCGAGACCGACTCCGGCGCGCTGCTCCTGTGGAGCGGCCCCTTCGCGGGCACGCGGACCCCCGACGTCGTGTTCACCGACCCCGCAGCCGCCGCCACAGATCTCCTGGGTCAACACTGAGCGGCGCGCGGCCGCCGTGAGCCCGGACGCCACGTGCCGTGGCTTGACGCCCCTCCCCCGCGAGAGGTAGCGTCCCCACATGATCTCGTCGACGCGCTGGAGCATTGTCCGGGCCGCCAAGAGCGGTGACGCCACCTCGCTCGCGCGGCTGTGCGAGAAGTACCGCCCCGCCATGCTCGCCTTCCTGCGCCGCCGCGGGCTGGGGCCCGACGCCGAGGACGTGGCCCAGGAGGCGCTCCTGGCCCTGGTCCAGGCCCTGCCGAAGGTCGAGCCTTCGGCGGGGCGCTTCCGCGGCCTGGTGTTCGCTGTAGCCCGCAACAAGCTGCGCACGCACGTCACTCGGCGCGCGGCCGCCAAGCGCGGCGGTGGGGACGTGCAGATGGGGGTCGACCTCGAGGCGGTCGTGAGCCCGGAGATCCCCGAGAGCGACTTCGACCTGGAGTGGATCGCGGCCCTGCTCAAGCGCTGCCTGACGCGGCTGGAGGAGGACCAGCCCCAGCAATATGCGGCGCTGCGCGACACGCTCCTCGCGGGGCGCGGCCAGGCCGACGCGGCGCGCGACGAAGGGCTCTCGCCCGCGACCATGCGCAAGCGGGTCCAGCGCGGGCGCGCCCAGATCGCCGCCTACCTGCGGGAGGAGGTCAAGGCCTACGGCCGGGAGCGCGCCGACGTGCGCGAGGAGCTCGACCACCTGGCGACCTTGCTGGGCCCCCTCGCCCTGGAGGCTTGAGCCGGACCCGCCTGGCGGAGGAGGGCGGGGCTCGTGACGGGCGCCCGTGAGTCGGATCCGGGGTCGAGTCGAGGTCGATCGTCACGACGCGCGCCTTCCTGAACCGCTCCTTCAGAGCCACTCCGACAGCACAGTGGCTCGCGGAGCCGAGATCGGAGATCG
>JAWLGW010000229.1:0-8140 GCA_041690735.1 Planctomycetota bacterium | reverse complement strand
TCGCGGCCCTGTCGGAGGAGACCGAGTCCGAGTCCGAGTCCGAGCCCGAGCCCGAGTCCGAGTCCGAGTCCGAGTCCGAGTCCGAGTCCGAGTCCGAGGCCGAGTCCGAGTCCGAGTCCGAGCCCGAGCCCGAGCCCGAGTCCGAGCCCGAGCCCTTCGAGGACGACGGTCCTGGCATTCAGGGCCTCCTGAGGGTCCGCCTGCGCGACGGCGAGGCTCGGTTCGTCCCCCTCGCCGAGTGGTATCTGGGTGGCGAAGGCTGGAGCGACGTGTGGGAGCACTTCGCCGAGACCTGGCGCTCGGCCAGCCTCGACGCCGAGCCGCGAGGGCGCCTGCTCCACTACGTCCTGACGAGCCGCCCTCGCGCGGCGGACGCCGAGGTCCTCCGCCTCGCCCGGGGGAGCGCCAGCGCCCACCTGGCGGGCGACGAGGAGGTGCACGCCGCCGTGCCGGCCACGCAGCTGCGACCGCTGCGACTCAAGCGGCGCGAGGCGGTGGTCGCGCTGTCCTCGCGGCGGCTGGTGGTCGTCCACAAGGGTCGGGTCGTGGCCGACCTGCCGGCCTGTCCGGGTCTGTGGCAGGTCGCCTTCGGGGACTGCGACGAGGACGAGCAGGACCTGGCGCTCACGCCTCCGGGCGCCCGCCGACCGCTCCGCCTGCGCACCTCCTTCCTGCACGGCCTCCTGCTGGTGCGCGCCCTGGTCGCCCGACCGGGGGTCGAGGTGGCGTATCTTCCGCTCTCCTGAGCCCGGTCCCCGGAGGTCCCATGACCCGCTGGTCTCTCCTGCTGCCCCTCCTGGCCCTCGCCGCCCCTGCCGCCGCGGGCGAGCTCACGACTCGGCGGGTGACGATCGAGCTCGACCCGGCCGGGCGGCTCCTCGCCGCGAAGGCCGACTTGGAGGTGCGCGGGGGCGAGATGACCGTGCGCTTGGGCCCCGGCTTTCGCGTGCGCGACGGCAGCGGTGGCGCCGTCGTCGACTCCAGGGGCGTGAGGGTCGTGCTGCCGGTCGGCCCCTCCACGATCCGCTACGAGCGGTCCTTCGACGCCCTCGACGCCCCCGCCCACAGGCTCGCCGCCACCCTCGACGCCTACGTCGGCCCCGAGGGCGCCTTCCTCAGCGGCGGCAGCGGCTGGTATCCCGAGCCCACCGGCGGCTCACCGGCCCCGCTCGAGGTCGAGGTCCGGGGACCCTTCGAGGTGGTGCTCGAGGCCACCCGCGTCGCCCACCAGGAGCAGCGGCAGGGATCGGTCCGCTCGGTCGCGACCGTGTGGCGCGCCACCCCGGTCGAGCCGATCGCCCTGGTCGCGGGCCCCTGGGCGGTGGCCGAGCAGCAGGCGGGCCCGGTCGCGGTGCGCGCCTACCTGTACGCCGACGACCTCCCCCTCGCGCCCCGCTATCTGGAGGCGACCAGCCGGTTCCTCACCGACTACGCCCGGCGGTTCGGCCCCTACCCTCGGGACGCCTTCGCGGTGGTGGAGCACTTCCTGCCCACGGGCTACGGGTTCGCCAACTTCACGCTCCTCGGCCAGCGGGTGATCAAGCTGCCGTTCATCATCGACACCTCCCTGCGCCACGAGGTCGCCCACTGCTGGTGGGGCAACGGGGTGCGGGTCGACCCCCGCCAGGGCAACTGGTGCGAGGCGCTCACCACCTACGTCGCCGACTACGCCCGCGCCGAGGAGGAGAGCGCCGCCGCCGCCCGCGCCTATCGGTGGGACGCCCTGGCCGACTACGCCGCCTACGCCCGCGAGGGGGCCGAGCGGTCGCTGGCCCAGTTCCTGGCCCGCCACGACGGGGCCACCCGCGCGGTGGGCTACGGCAAGGGCATGCTGGTGTTCCACGCGATCCGCCGCCGGATCGGCGAGGCCGCCTTCGAGGCCGCGCTCCGCGAGCTGGTGAAGGCGCGCCTCGACCGCTCGACCTCCTGGAGCGACCTGCTGGCCGCCTTCTCCGCCACCTCGGGCCAGGACCTGTCGTGGGTCCTCGAGCAGTGGGTGCGCCGGCCGGGCGCGCCGACGCTGCGCCTGGAGGAGGCGACGCAGCAGGAGCAGGTCTTGCGGCTGCGGCTGAACGTCGCGGAGGGGACCTGGCGACTGCTCGTCCCCGTGGCGATCGAGACCGCCGACGGTCGGAGCAGGTAGCGGACTTGGGAGCGCGCGCTCGACGTCCAGCTCGATCCCAAGGGGGACGTGTTCGAGCTCCCCCTGCCCGCCGGCGCCCGCGCACGGCGCGTGACGCTCGACCCCGACTTCCACCTGCTGCGCCGCCTCGCTCCGAGCGAGCTGCCGCCGGCCATTCGACGGGTGCTGGGCGCCGATCGGCGGCGGCTGGTCCTCCCCGATGCGGGCGACCCGCTGGCCGAGGCGGCGCGCGCCCTCGCCGAGGGGCTCGCCCCTCGGCTGGGCGCGGAGGTGATCGCCGCGAACGAGGCCGGCGCCCCGCGCGCGGGCGACGTGGTGATCGGCGACCCCGACCGCTCGGCGCCGGCGGCGACGCTGGCATCGCGCTTGCCCGCCGGCCTGGCCCTCACGAACCTGGGCGTGCAGACCCCGGGCGGTCCGGTCATCGGCCCCAGCGTGCTCCTCCTCGCCTGCGCCCCCACCGCGGACGAGGGCGTCGCCCTCCTGGTGCGCCCGGGCTCCCCCGCGGCGCTCGCCGCCGCCAGCAAGCTGATCCACTACGGCCAGTACGCCTGGGTCGCCTTCGACGCCGGCCGGGCGGTCGCCAGGGGCCGCCCCGAGCCGCGAGCAGGCGGTCCGCTGTCCGTCGAGCTGCCTCGGCGCTAGCCGCTGTTGTAGGTGCGCAGCCGGCCTTCCCGCGCCTCGCGCGTGAACCGGTAGAAGTGCCAGTGGGTGACGCACCGGTTGAGGAACTGCGCGGTGCCGACCAGCCCCGGGCGCACCTTGCGGTTCTTGCGCAGGTAGTAGCGCAGGTACGTGCCACCCACCGACCGGAGCGAGCCGTCGCGCAGGAGCGCGCGCGACAGCTTCCACAGCAGGATCGCGGCATAGCCCAGGGTCGGCAGCGTCTTCCCCTCGTCCGCCCTGGTGCAGATCTCGGCCCGGCGGCGCTGGTAGTCGGCGTGCTGGTAGACCTGGAAGTAGCGGTCCAGGAAGGCGTCCGGCTCGTACAGCCGACGGACCAGCTCCCAGTAGCCGGCCTTGAGCTCCTCGCGGGTCATTTGCTTGGGGTGGAAGTTGCAGTTGGGGTCGTCCTCGGCCAGCCGCCCCTCCGCCGCCAGCCGCTCGTACAGCGGCGTGCGCGGGATCGCCCCCAGCATGCCGACCATGGCCAGCAGGATCCCGTTCTCCTGAATGAACCTGAACTGGTCCTCGAAGATCTCCGCGTCGTCGCTGTCGAAGCCGACGATGAACCCGGCGCTGATGTCGAGCCCCGCGTTCTGGATCCGGGCCAGCTTGGCCTCGATCGAGTCGCCGCGCGTGTTCTGGAACTTCTTGGTCTCCTCCAGCGAGGCCGCGCGCGGGGTCTCGATGCCGATGAACACGCTGCGGAAGTTGGCCCGGTACATCAGCTCGAGCAGCTCGGGGTCGTCGGCCAGGTTCAGGCTGGCCTCGGTGTTCAGGCGCAGCGGGTAGCCGTTCTCCTCCTGCCAGAGAACGATCGCCCGCAGCAGCTCCTTGGCGGCCTTCTTGTTCCCGATGAAGTTGTCGTCCACGATCATGGCCGAGAAGAAGCCCGCCCGGCGCATGTCCTCCAGCTCGGCCAGCACCTGCTCGGGGCGCTTCATGCGCGGCCGCCGCCCGTAGATCACGATGATGTCGCAGAACTCGCACTGGAAGGGGCAGCCGCGCGAGAACTGGAGCGCGCCCGAGGCGTAGCGATCGACCTGCAGCAGGTCGTAGCGCGGCCGGGGGACCGTGGTCATGTCGGTCTTGTCGGCCTGCTCGTAGCGCGGCTCGGTAGGGCGCCCGGCGGCCAGGTCGGCCAGGAAGCGGGGCCAGGTCTCCTCGGCCTCGCCGCAGAACAGGGTGTCGCACAGCCCCTGGAAGAACTCGGGCTTCACGCTGGCGTACGGGCCGCCCACGACCACGTGGGGGCCCAGCCCCTGGAGCTGCTCCAGGATCTGCCGCATGCGCTGGCGCTGCACGATCATGCCGGTGACGCCGACCACGTCGGCTCGGCGCACCTCCTCCCAGTCGATCTCCTCCACGTCCTCGTCGATCAGGCGCACCGAGTGGTCGCCGGCCAGGCCGGCCAGGGTGGGCAGCGCACCGCCGATCATGGTGCTGCGGCGGTCGCCCGGATAGAGCGGCAGCGCGTACTCGAACCCCCAGTAAGAGGGCTCGAAGCGGGGGTTGATCAGGCAGATCGACAGGGTCTTCGGCGGACGCTCGACCGTAGGCAGAGGCGAGCGCGCGGTGTTCGTCTGCGACACGAGTCCCTCACTTCGGCTCCTCCACCCTCACGCGCCCGAGGAGGGGTTCGAGAGCCGAACGACTCCGCAGGCGAATGTCCTGGCAGTGTCGACGAACTCAGGGCCGTCCGCCATGGACAGCGGCCTCGTCGCCGCCGGCGGGGTCGCCCCCCAGCGCCCACCCGAGCAGGGCCGCCCGGACCGCCGCCCCCGCGCGCTGGCGCTCCGTTCCGGCGCGGACACACCAGGCGATGGCGTCCGCCGGGGTCGCGAAGCAGGCGCAGTCCGCTCGCACCGAGGCCCCGCCCGCCTCGGCCGCTCGCCGCGCCGCCTCGAAGGCCAGGCAGGCCGCGCCGCCGTCCTGCGGCCAGCAGCACTCGGGGACGCAGGACAGGTCGAACCCGCAGGCGTCGAACACCCGCTGGGCGACCTCCGCCGTGGCGGCCGGATCTCCCCGCCCCTCCAGCCACTCCTCCGCCGCCCGCAGGCCCTCCTCGATCAGCGGGTCGTCCGAAGGCGCCAAGGCCCGCGCCGCCGCCACCAGCGCCCGCAGCCCCACCTCGGGCGCGAAGGGGGCGTCGGGATCGCACAGCAGCAGCGGGTCGCGCGCCGCCTCCGAGCCCACGTCGGTCGCCGACTCGACGCCCAGCCAGGCGACGACCCGCGCCGCGTCCGGATGCGCGTCCCCCGTCCGCGCCCGCTCGCGCAGCAGCAGCAGCGCGGCCTGGAGGTCTCCCGCGGCCGCACGTCGCTGCAGCGCTCGCCGTCGCGCGTCGCTCATACCGAGAGCCTACCGCCGCGGCGGCCGCGTGTACAGCGAGCGTCACGCCCCATGCACGCCCCTGTGTACGCCGCGTGTAATCGAGCTCATCTGCGGCCCGCGCGCGCTTCACGCGAGACGCGCCGCTGCGCAGCCCGTTCTCGGCCCGCCGCCCGCGACGCCGACGCCGGCGCCAGCCGACCGCAGTTTCGCGCTCGGCCCTCCGCTTGCGCTGGCGCTCGCCAAAGGAAGGACCCTCATGCCGAGCGCTCGCCCCCCGCGGCGCGCCCGACCCCCGACGTGTCGCGCGCTGCTCGTCCTCACCTCGCTGGCCTCCCTCGCGCTCGCGGCGCCGGCGCAGGCGCAGGCGCCGCCGCCGCGCAACGCGCGCCCGGTGGAAATCGACACTCCTCTGGACGGCAACGGCCACGTCCAGACCTGGGACGGGCGGGTGTTCATCGTCACCCGCAACCACGCGGGCACCGTCGGGTGGCTGACCCGCGCCGTCCGACCGACGCTGATCCCGACCGACGCCGGCGGGGTGCCGAGCTTCCCCCAGTCCGCCTTCTCGCCGTGGGTCCCCCTCGAGCTCGACACCGACCCGGGCACCGGCATGAGCGGCCACAACGCCTTCGGCATCGCCCCCGACCCCGCCTTCCCCGAGAACCCGTTCCGGTCGGACGCCGCCGGGACCCCCGTGGCCGACGGGGCCTACGAGACGTACGAGTTCTTCCTGTACACCCAGCGCTACCAGCCGGGCGACGACCGCCTGGGGCTGCGGCGGGGCCGGGTCGTGGTCCGCGACCCGCGCACGCCCAGCGCCGCCATCGAGAAGGCGGAGATGCTCACCCCCTTCGAGGAGCTGGTCACCACGACCGGGCAGCCGCTGCGGGGTCTCGAGCCCACGGTCACCTTCGACGGCCGGCTGCTGATCTGGCAGGGGCACCCCAACAACGACGGCCAGATCGACTTCATAATGTACAGCTACCACCAGCGGGTGGGCGAGGTCCGCGGCTGGACCCCGGCCCGCAACCTGCCCGACATGTACCACGTCGACCGCGACGCGCTGGTGGACGGGATCCCCTTCCAGGAGCGGTACCCGATCGCGCAGCAGCCCCTGCGGACGGCCGACGGCGCGGCCTTCCGGCGCGGCGAGGGCTACCGGGGCGCCTACCCCTGGATCAGCCACGACGGCACCGAGCTGTTCCACACCGCGCTGGTGGCCGGGATCGACGGGGTGAACCGCGCCCGCCGCGGCGGCTTCTCGGTGATCGGCCGCTGGACCGGCTGGGCGCTGCGCCACGTGGACGGCCCCCTCAACCCCAACCGCAACGCCGACACGCCGGGCGCCCCCCTGCGCCTGTTCTTCTCCTCCTCGGGCGCGATCCCCGGCTTCTGGAAGCCCTTCCCCGAGGTGCACGAGCTCGCCCTCCCCTACACCGGCGGGCGGCCGACCTATCCGCTGTTCGGCAGCAACTCCCACTCGTACGGCGAGGTCTCCTTCGAGGACCACGAGGACGGAGAGTACGCCCTGGTCCTGCACATGAACGAGCTGGTCACCAAGGAGTCGACGGTCGACGCCACCCGGACGCCCGACACCAGCGGCCGGTTCGGCACCGGGCTGCTGGAGGGCGGCGCCGCCTTCCCGCAGGAGTACGACGGCGCCGACCTCAACGTGGGCGCCATGGGCCAGGCGATCTACTTCCCCGAGCGGGGACGGGTCCGCGTGCGCCGCAACCCCGGGCTGACCGGCTGCCGCGACGCCCTGACCGTCGAGCTGTGGGTGAAGCGCCTGGTCGACCTCGGCGGCGACGCCGAGAACCGCTACCGCTTCCTGGCCCACGCGCCGGGGGCCTGGAACCTGATCCTGGAGGAGAACGGGCAGGTGCAGGCGACCGTGCAGGTGAGCGGCGAGCAGCGCCGCTCGGGCCCGGTGGGCGACCCGCTCCCCGTGGGGGAGTGGCGGCACGTCGCGTTCAGCTACGACGCCGCGAGCGGCGCGCTGCGGGTGTACCGCGACGGGGCGCTGGTGAGCGACAAGGGCTTCGCCCCGGGGCGGATCGAGGCCCTGGCCGGCGACCTCGACGTCGGCCCCGGCGGCGTCAGCCTGCCGGCGGCGCCCTTCGTCCCCTCCACCACGGCGATCCTCCTGCTGGACGAGCTGAAGGTGTCGCGGGTCGCCCGGCGCGCCGACGAGGTGGCGGCCTCGGCGTTCGTCACGCCGCCGCGGCCGGCCGTGGGGAGCGTCACCGGCTTGCCCGTCCCGCTGCCGCGCGGGCTCGACGCCGAGGAGCTGCACCTGCCGCTGCAGGGGACGACCCCTCAGCAGGCCGAGCTGGGCAAGCTGCTGTTCTTCGACGCCCGCCTGTCGAGCAGCGGTCAGGTCAGCTGCGCGACGTGCCACGACCCGGCGCAGGGCTTCAGCGACGGGCTGCGGACCTCCATGGGCCTGAACGGCCCGCTGCCGCGCAACTCCCCCAGCGTGGTGAACCGCGCCTTCTCCACCCGGCAGTTCTGGGACGGGCGGGCGACGAGCCTCGAGGACCAGGCGCGCTTCCCCATCGAGCACCCCGAGGAGATGGGCTTCTCCATGGCCCAGGCCGTGACCCTGCTGGACGGGGTCACCGAGTACCGCGACGCCTTCGTCGCCGCCTACGGGGGCCCGCCCACCGCCGAGCGGATCCAGGCGGCGCTGGCGGCCTTCCAGCGCACGCTCCTCAGCGGCGACTCCCGCGTCGACCGGTTCGAGGCCGGCGACCTCGCGGCGCTCACACCCGCCGAGCAGCGAGGGCGCGTGCTGTTCCAGGGCAAGGCCCGCTGCACCGCCTGCCACTCCGGGAGCACCTACAGCGACGAGGCGTTCCACGACACCGGCTTCTTCCTCCCCCGCACCGACGCGGGGCTGGGCGAGGTCACGGGTCGCGAGCGGGACCGGGGCCGGTTCAAGACCCCCTCCCTGCGGGACGTCGCGCTGACCGCCCCGTATCTCCATGACGGGAGCGC
>JAWLGW010000228.1:0-8146 GCA_041690735.1 Planctomycetota bacterium | reverse complement strand
GTCCACGATCAGGTGACGCACCCACGATCAGCGGCATAGTTCAGGACGACCTGACAGCGACGCAAGAAGCCTGGATCCTTCGTCTTGCGAATGGCGCACTGCGCGAGCTGCCCGAGGAGGAGGGCGCCACACCGCGCACCTGGCAGCACGAGCTGCCCGAGCCCCGCTGGCGGGCCCTCGCCGACGGGCAGCACCTGGTGGCGGCGGTCCGAGGAGGCTCGATCCAGGAGCTGCTCACCGAGGCGGAGGCCCGGGCGCGCGATCAGGAGTGATCGCCGTTTCTTTTTTGTTGGCAGCGATCGCGTCCCGGTGCGGTAGCCTGGTCTCCCAACGGAGCGAGCCGCGCGGCTCGCCCGGGACAGCTGCGCCCCCGAGGGGTCGACAGGCTGGCTCGCCGACGCGACCCAGCTTCTCCCGAGGGGGTGGCAGCCCAGCCGGCTCGAGCGCCGAGCAGCGGCTTCGCGAGCGATCGAGGCGTCCGTCGACGACGTCCGATCGCCGAAGCGCCCGGCGCCGGAGCCTCGCACCATAGGAACCATCTCCTTGACCACCTTCCACGACCTCGGGCTGGTCGCGCCGCTGCTGCGCGCGATCGAGGCCGAGAACTACCAGCGCCCCACGCCGATCCAGGCCCAGGCGATCCCTCCCCTCCTCGACGGCCGTGACGTGCTGGGCTGCGCCCAGACCGGCACCGGCAAGACCGCGGCCTTCGCGCTCCCCGTCCTGCAGCGGCTCGCCGGCAAGGGCCCGTCCCGCGGCAAGCCGCGGATCAGCGCCCTGGTGCTGACGCCGACCCGCGAGCTGGCGGCCCAGATCGGGGAGAGCTTCGCCGCCTACGGGCGCTTCCTCTCCGCCCGCCACCTGGTGATCTTCGGGGGCGTGGGCGAGCAGCCGCAGATCCAGGCCCTCCGCCGGGGCGTCGACGTGCTCGTGGCCACCCCGGGGCGCCTCCTCGACCTCATGGGGCAGGGGCACGTCGACCTGCGCCACGTGGAGCTGTTCGTGCTCGACGAGGCCGACCGCATGCTCGACATGGGCTTCGTGCGCGACGTGCGGCGGGTGATCGCCGCCCTGCCCAAGCAGCGGCAGAACCTGCTCTTCTCAGCCACCATGCCGCCGGCGATCACCGAGCTCGCCGCGACCTTCCTGCACGACCCGGTGCGGGTCGAGGTGACGCCTCAGAGCACGACCGTGGAGCGGATCGAGCAGACGGTCATGTTCGTGGACCGCCCCGACAAGCGGCGCCTGCTGACCGACCTGCTGCGCGACCGCGCCGTCGAGCGGGCGATCGTGTTCACCCGCACCAAGCACGGGGCCAACCGGCTCACCAAGCAGCTGGAGAAGGCGGCGATCACCGCGGCCGCGATCCACGGCAACAAGTCGCAGAACGTGCGGCGGCGGGCGCTGGAGGGCTTCCGCCAGGGGGACGTCGCGGTGCTGGTCGCCACCGACCTCGCCTCGCGCGGGCTCGACGTGGACGACGTGAGCCACGTGTTCAACTACGACCTGCCCAACGAGCCCGAGAGCTACGTGCACAGGATCGGGCGCACCGGCCGGGCGGGCCGCAGCGGGATCGCTGTGTCGTTCTGTGACGCCAGCGAGGGCGAGTACCTGCGGGCGATCGAGCGCTTGATCGGCCAGGACATCCCGGTGGCGTCCGGCCACGCCTACCACTGCGAGGCGGCGATCCCCCCGGCTCGCGGCCAGGCCCGCGGCGGGCAGCAGGGCGCGCCGCGTCGCGGGAAGCCTGCGGGCGGACCGGCGCCACGCTCGGGCGGTCGGGGTGGTCGCTCCAGCGGAGGATCGGCCGGCCGGAGCAGCGAGCGGGGCGGCGGGCGTCGAGGCGCCGGCGCGGGGGCCCGCGCGGGCGCCCGCAGCGGACCGCGTCCGGCCCCAGCCTCGGGCAGCCCGCGGCGCGAGGGGCCGCGGCCGAGCCGGGCGGGCGCCGAGCGCGGCGGCCCGGCGGTCCCCGCCCTGGGGCAGGGGCGCCGCGGCGGCGCCCGGCGGCGCGGCTCTTCGGGCCGCAGCTAGCCGGATCCTGCACGACTGCGTCGTGCAAATCCCGGCCAGCTCTGTCCGGGAGGACGCGACCGGCCGAATCAGGCTAGAACGGAGGGGCGCGCGCTCGCCTGGCGCGCCTGAGGGTCGTCATTCCACCGCTCCTGCCGCCCATGGCCGCCGTGTTCGCCGTCCACCTCGTCATGGTGGGCGTGTTCCTGTACCTCGCCGCCCGGGCGGAGGAGGGGGCGCACATCCGCCTGTGGGCGGCGTCCTGGGCCCTGGGGGCGGTGCGCTACGTCGTCGGGGTGGCGGGCATCGTCACGGAGACGGGGGCGACCCTCGACCGGGTCGCCTACCTGACCGTGGTGGGGAGCGGCCTGCTGTTCATGGCGGGCACCTACCGGTTCCTGGACCGCGAGCTCCCGCGGGGCTGGTCGATCGGCGCGGCCCTGGCGGCCGTGTGGATCCTGGGGGCCTGGGCCTGCGACCTCGCCGGCCGCCCGGCGCCCTTCGTCGTGGAGACCTTGCCGCCCTTCGCCTTCTCGGCGCTGGTCGACGTGTGGACGGGGGCGGTGGTCCTGCGCGCCCGCACGCTGGGCGGGGTCCGCCACGTCCTCGGCTGGGCGCTCGTGGTGTGGGGCCTGCACCGGGCGGACTACCCGCTGCTGCGCCCGGTGGAGTGGTTCGCCCCCTGGGGGTTCGCCCTGGCGGCGGTCTTGGGGGCGCTGGTGGCGGTCGGGACCCTGCTGCTGTACTTCGAGCGGGCCTGGTCGGAGACCCGTCGCAGCGAGGAGCGCTACCGCTCGATCTTCGAGAACGCGATCGAGGGCATGTTCCAGCTGGACGCAGCCGGGCGGTTCCTGGCGGCCAACCCGGCGATGGTCCGGCTGCTGAGGGCTCGCGACGAGGAGGAACTGCGCGGGCGCAGCTTCGTGGCCGACGTGCTGGGACGCTCCAGCGACGACGGACCCGCGGCCCTGGCGGCGCTGTGCGCGGCCCGCGGGGAGGAGGACGTCGAGCTGGTGCGCGCCGACGGCGAACGGCTGGTGGCCTCGTTGCAGCTGCGGGGCACGGCCCTGCCCGAGGGCGCGCCGGGGTTCGAGGGCTCGGTGCGCGACGTGACGCAGGCGCGGCGCCTGCGGGCGCAGCTCCTGCAGGCGCAGAAGCTCGAGGCGGTGGGCCGGCTCGCGGGCGGCGTCGCTCACGACTTCAACAACGTCCTCACCGCGATCGTCGGCAGCAGCGAGCTGGCCGAGCGTTCGCTGCAGCAGGGGCAGGCGCCGCGGAGCGAGCTGCAGGAGATCCGGGCCGCCAGCCTGCGCGCCGCCGAGCTCACCCGCCAGCTCCTGGCCTTCAGCCGCCACCAGGTGGAGCCGCCCCGGCCCGTCGACCTGCGGGGCGCGGTGGAGGCGGCGGCGGCGATCCTCGAGCGGTTGATCGGCGAGGACATCGCCCTGGTGGTCCGCACGCCCGACGCGCCGCTGGTGGTCGAGGCAGGGCCGGGTCAGCTGCAGCAGATCGTGCTGAACCTGGCGATCAACGCCCGCGACGCCATGCCCGAGGGCGGCCGCCTGGAGGTCGTCCTGGCGCGCGTCCCCTCGCCCGAGGGGCTGCCGCTGGCGTGCCTCACCGTCTCCGACCAGGGCCACGGGATCGACGCCGGCACCCGGGCGCGGCTGTTCGAGCCGTTCTTCACCACCAAGCCTCCGGGCAAGGGGACCGGCCTGGGGCTCGCCACGGTGTACGGGACCGTGACCGCCCTGGGCGGACGGATCGAGGTCACCAGCGCGCCCGGGGAGGGCGCGACCTTCCAGGTCTTCCTGCCCACCGTCGGCGGCGCGGCCGAGCGGCCGCAGCCGGAGGTGCAGCCCTCGCGCCGGAGCAGCGGCGCCACCGTCTTGTTGGTCGAGGACGACGAGGTGGTCCGGGGCGTGACGGCGCGCATGCTGGCCGCGGGGGGGCACGACCTGCTGGTGGCGCGGAGCGCCGACGAGGGCTTCGCCCTGGCGCGCGCTCACCCCGGCGCGATCGACGTCCTGGTGAGCGACGTGGTCATGCCCGGCGGCTCGGGGGTCGACCTCGCCCGCCAGCTGCGAAGCCTGCACCCGGACCTGCCGGTCCTGCTGGTGTCGGGCTACGACGCCGGCGAGCTGGAGCGCGCTCGCGGGATCGAGGGCGCCGAGTTCCTGGCCAAGCCCTTCTCGAGCGACCGCCTGCTCGACACGGTCCGCGCCCTGCTGGCGCGCTCCAGCGGCGGCTAGCCTGGCCCGCCGCGGAGGTCGCTCTTCCTCCCGCCGGTGAATGCGTGGGGGACCCCGCCGCGTCGGCAGGGAGCATCCGGGGGGGTGCAGTGGCACCGGAGTCCTGGGGGCGCTAGATTCACCACCGAAAGAGGGGGTCTTCATGAACCTGCGTCTGTTCGCTGCCTTCGCTCTGTTGCTCCTGTGCGCGCCCGGCTGCTCCACGCCCTACATGCGCGACGCGCGCCCCGACGAGGTGATCACGGCGCCGCCGCCCGGCAAGGCCCTGGTCAACTTCCACCGCCCCAGCGACTACGGCGGTCACCGCCTGTACCACGTGTTCCAGAAGACCAACTACCTCGGCAGCAACCTCGGCGAGCAGCGCTTCCAGTACGTGTTCGAGCCCGGCGAGCACGTGTTCGTGGGGTACCTCGACGACAGCATCTGGTCCACCGTGTCGGTGATCCGCGCTGACCTCCAGCCCGACAAGGTCTATGACTGCGTGGTGGACGCCGGCTACTTCACCTCCAGCATCGCGCTCAACCCGCTGAAGAAGGACGAGAAGCGGCGGGCGAAGCTCGAGGACTGGGAGGACGACGAGGACCTCATGGTGAGGAGCGAGGAGTCGCCCTGGCAGCAGCTGGAGGCGAAGCGCCGGGAGAACAACGAGGAGATCCTGCAGGACTTCCTCCACGGCGAGAAGCAGGAGCGGGTGAAGCTCCTGGCGGCGGACGACTGCCGGTAGCCCTCGCTCGTCGATCCGCGGCCGCGGCTGCGCCGGCAGGCGCTCCGCGGCCGCGTCGTGTACCGGCTCCTCGAGCCGTCAGGGGACCGGTGCCCTGCGACCTGCCGGCCGGTCGGTCCTACTCCCGGGAGCGGAGCCGCTCCCACAGGCCGCCCACGAAGACCAGCAGCCCGAACAGGAGCAGGACCGGGGCGTAGACCAGGAGCTTGCCCCCATGAGCCACTCGGGGGAGGCCAAACCGGGACGTCGTTGTCTCGCCCGCGACCGCTGCGCCCCATCGCCGACCGAGGAGCAGGGGGTTAGGCCGCTGCCCGTCGGTATGGAGCGTGCGGCATGCGCAGCTCTTCAACCGAGCGAGGTGAGCTGTGGGGGTCCCCAGTGGACGGGCGGTCGGACGGGCGGTCGAGAGCGCCGGTGGACGGGCGACGGGTCTGCTTCTCCTGGCGCTGAGCGCCGGGTGCGTGGCGCCGGCCGCGGGCCCGCAGCCCATAGCAGCGAGCGTCACCGCGAGCGACCCCTCCCACTTGCTGCCGCCACCCGCCGCGGGCCCGTCCATGACCGAGGCCGCGGGCGTCGCCCTGAGCCTGCGCCGGGTCGGCGAGGACGGCGCCCCTCTGCCGGTGCAGGCCGAGGTGTGGGACCCCGCCACGGGCGAGTGCCTGCTGGCCCTCGACGGCTGCCCGCCCGAGCCGGCGCGCCTTCCGCCGGGGGAGTACCGGCTGATGATCTTCGAGCGCCCCCTGCCGTTCGGCTTCGCGGTGCTCCTCGAGCCCGAGCGCCCGGTCGACGTGCTGATCTGCTCCGACGACGGCGGCCGCGCCCACGCGGTCGGGGTGGAGACCCTCCGCCGACCCCTCGGCGGCGGCGTCACCCTGGTCGAGCGCCAGGTCCTCGGCTTCGGCTGGGGTCCGCCCCCGCCGTTGCCGGTGGGTCCGCGGGAGCACTCGGCGGACAGCACGGCCGTCACGGCTTCGCACCCCCGCGACAGCCGGCCCCGGGCGCTCCCGGAGCGAACCGCGGACGACGGCGTCCCCCGGCGCGAGCGCACGGAGGATCGCCCTCCCAACCGAGACGTCGAGCCGCTCCCCTGGGGCGACGGCGCGGTCGTCGAGCCCTGACGCCGCACCTACGCCAAGGGGAAGGCCGCGGGTGCGCCTTATTGAGACTTGAGCTCGTTCACGACCTTCTCGTTGTCGAGGTCGATCCAGAGAACAAACGACCGGGCGCCGGCTCCACCGAGCTTTCCGGTCATCGCCGCCAGTTCCGCGACGTGCGAGCAGTGTACGACGTGGTGTTGCGGCTCCGCGCGCCGTGGGCCCGTGTAAAGGAACTGATAGTCACTCAGCCTGGACTGGGTCCGGCTAGCGGTGTGATCGCGCGCAATGCGCAGCGCCTTCTGCTCAGAGCTCTCTGTCATCCTCCGACTCCCTCGTGAGAAGGCGCAGCAGCCGGGAGCGACTCCCCTGGCAGGACGGCGCACCCGTCGAACCTGAAGCGGTGGCTCATCGATCGCTAGCGCTCGCTGGTGATCGCCGAACTTATCACTGGGCACCTCTGCGGGGCGAGCACTGCACAGCGAGCGGAGTCCGCTACTCCAGCCCGTACGCCCGGATCTTGTTGTAGAGCGTGCGCCGCGACACGCCGAGGAGGCGCGCCGCGTCGAGGCGGACGCCGCCGGTCTTGCGGAGGGCTTTGACGATCGCGCGTCGCTCGAGCTCGGCGAGGTCGAGGACGTCGTCGCTCTCCGTCCCGTCCGACCCACCGAGGGAGGCGCGGACGCGGGCGCGGGCCAGGGCCGCCTGGGCGTCGACCACCGGGGGCAGCTCGCCCACGGTGACGTAGCGCAGCACCGCGTTGCGCAGCTCGCGCACGTTGCCGGGCCAGGGGCGGGTCCTCAGCTCGTCGAGCGTCGCGTCGTCGATCCGGTGGGCCTTGGCCGGGTCGTCGAGGAGCCGGGCCGCCGCGGCGGCGGAGTGCGCGACCAGCGCGGGGATCTCCTCGCGGCGGTCGCGCAGGGGCGGGACCAGGAGCTCGACCACGTTGAGGCGGAAGAACAGGTCCTCGCGGAAGCGGCCGTCGGCCACCATGGCCTCGAGGTCCTGGTGGGTGGCCGTGATCACCCGCACGTCGACGGTGCGCACCGTCTGGTCGCCCAGGCGGCGCACCTCCCCCTCCTGGAGCACGCGCAGGAGCTCGGCCTGGAGACGGGGCGGAGCGTCGCCGACCTCGTCCAGGAACAGGGTGCCCCCGTCCGCCTGCTCGAACAGGCCGGGGCGGTCCTGGTCGGCGCCCGAGAAGGCGCCCTGCACGTGGCCGAACAGCTCGTCCTCGAGGAGCGACTCCGAGAGGGCCGCGCAGTTGACGGGCACGAACGGCCCTTGCTGGCGCGAGGAGGCGCCGTGCAGGGTGCGGGCCACCAGCTCCTTGCCGGTGCCGCTCTCGCCGCGGATCAGCACCCGGGCGTCGGTGGCGGCCACCCGCTCGATCAGGCGCAGGAGGGCGAAGGTCGCCTCGCTGTTGCCGATCAGGTCGTGGGTGCCCACCCGCTCGCGGGCCTGCTCGGCGCCGCGGGCGAACAGGTCGAGCAGCGCCTGCTCGCGCCGCTTCTGGGCGTCCCGTCGCCGGGTGCGCACGATCAGCCCCGAGGCCAGCTTGGCGAACCGGGCGACGAGCGCCTCGGCGGCGTCGTCGAACGGCTCCACCTTGCGGCCGCGCCGGTCGAGGACCACGCAGCCGAGGTCGATCCGCCGGTAGCGCAGGGGCGCCGCCACCACCGCCTGCAGGTCGAGGGCCTTGGCGCTGCGGCTGCCGGCGAAGCGGGGGTCCTCGGCGGGCCGCACGGCCCGCAGGGCGCGCGACTCGGCGGCGGCCCGCTCGGCGATCCGGCGCGACACCTGCCGGGCCGGATCGAGCACGGCGAAGCCCCGCCGGTCGCGGGCGGCGCGCACCACCAGACCCTCGCCCGGCTCCTCGAGCAGCACGAAGCCGCGGTCGGCGCCCGCCGCCTCCACCAGCTCGGCCAGGACCATGTCGAGCACGGCGTCGAGGTCCGCGTCGGCGTCGCCGCTCAGGAGGCGGTCCACCATGGCCAGCAGCCGCTCCGCCGCGGCGGGGGCGGTCGCGGACGCCGCCGCCCGCGGCGGCTCCTCGGGCGAGGCCT
>JAWLGW010000227.1:0-8165 GCA_041690735.1 Planctomycetota bacterium | reverse complement strand
CGCGGGGCCCGTGGAGGACTCGGCCGCGGAGGCGGCCCTGCCGGCCGCGGCCGACGCCGGCACCACCCCCCGGATCGGCGGTGAGGCGCGGGAGGCAGCCACCGGCAGGCTCCGCTCCGAGGACGAGGTGGTGCGGGTGCGCGCCTCGCGGCTCAAGGAGCTCGACGAGGCCGTGAGCGACCTCACCCTCGCCCGCCAGCGCCTGGAGACCTTCGAGACGCGCCTCCGCACGCTGCTGCGCGGGGTCGACGACGGCTCGAGCGGCGCCGAGGACGTGAGCCAGGCGCTCCGCCGAATGCTGCACGACTTCCGCACCGACACCCTGCAGGTCCAGAACGCGACCGGGAGCCTGCAGCGCCTGGCCGTCGACGTGCGCCTGCGGCAGGTCTCGTACCTGTTCGACCACGTCCCCCGGGAGGCGCGGGCCCTGGCGCGCCGCCTGGGGAAGAAGGTCCGGGTGCGGGTCCGCGGCGAAGAGACCGAGATGGACCGGGTGATCCTCGACGCGCTCAAGTCGCCGCTGACGCACCTGCTCCGCAACGCGCTCGACCACGGCATCGAGTCGCCCGAGGCGCGGGCTGCGGCGGGCAAGCCGCCGGAGGGGCTGCTCGAGGTCAGCGCCGGCCAGGAGGGGAACCGGGTCGTCATCCGGATCGACGACGACGGCGCCGGGATCGACCCGGACCGCGTCCGCCGCACGGCGCTGGCCCGAGGGGTGCTCGACGAGGCGACCGCCGCCCAGATGAGCGACTACGACGCGATCCAGCTCATCTTCGCCCCCGGGTTCAGCACCCGGGCCACCACCACCGAGATCTCGGGCCGGGGCGTGGGCATGGACGCGGTCCGGCGGGTCGTGGAGGACCTCAAGGGGGACGTGCAGGTCCACTCGGAGCCGGGGGCCGGGTCCACGATCACGATCCGCCTGCCCCTGACCCTGCTGATCTCCCGCGTGATGCTGCTGCGCTCGGGGGGCAGCGGTTCGCCCTCCCCACCGAGTCGATCGAGGAGTCGCTGCGCCTCAGGGTCGATCGGGTGGCGAGCTTCAGCGGGCGCCCTACCGTCCTGTGGCGGGCGCAGACGATCCCGCTGCTGCGCCTGAGCGCATTCCTGCACCACCCGGTGCTCCCCGACGCCGAGCACCTGCGGGTCCTGGTCGTCCACCACGCCGGCGAGCGCCTGGGCCTGATCGCCGAGGAGCTGCTGGAGGAGCGCGCGGTGGTGGTGAAGCCGGTGGGCTGGCCCCTCGAGCTGCTCCCCTGGATCAACGGCGCCGTGCACACCCCCAGCGGCGAGATCGCCCTGCAGCTGCACGTCCCCGAGCTGTTCGCCCGCCTGCGCAGCGGCCAGGAGCACGAGCGCGCCCCCAGCGCCGACGCCACCCGCAGCATGCTGGTCGTGGACGACAGCATCGTCTCGCGCCAGCTCCTCGGCCGCGCCGTGGAGGCGATCGGCTTCGAGCCGCTCATCGCGGTGGACGGCATGGACGCCTGGGGCATCCTGGAGCGGGTCCGCCCGCAGCTCATCCTCACCGACATCGAGATGCCGCGCCTGGACGGCCTGCAGCTGGTCCGGCGCGTGCGCGCCAACCCGCGCCTGGCCGACGTCCCGATCATCATTGTCTCGAACCGCGGCTCCAGTGAGGATCGGCAGGCGGGCCTGGAGGCGGGCGCCGACGGCTACCTGACCAAGAGCGAGTTCAACCACAACGCCTTCCGGAGCCTCGTCGAGCGGATGCTGTGAGCCTGCCCGTCCGGGTCCTGCTGGTCGACGACAGCCGGGTGCACCGCACCGCCCTCGCCTCCTTGCTCAACCGGGCGGCCGACGTCGACCTGATCGGCGTCGCCGGGGACGGCGAGGAGGGCGTCCTCCTGGCGCAGCGCCTGCGCCCGGACGTCATCCTCATGGACGTCCAGATGCCCAAGCTGGACGGCCTGGAGGCGACCCGCGAGATCATGGCGACCTCGCCCACGCCGATCCTGCTCATGACGGCGGCCGAGAACCTGGCGCGCGAGGTCGACCTCGGCATGCGCGCCATGGCTCTGGGCGCCCTCGACCTCATCCCCAAGCCCAACCTCGAGGACCTGCGCACCGGCGACGACCTGGTGCGCAGGCTGCGCCTGCTGGCCAAGGTCCCGGTGATCTCGCACCCCCGCGGGCGCCGAGGCCCGGGGATCGCCGCGCGCGCAGATCGCAGGCCCACGACCGGCTACTTCAAGCGAGCCTCGCGCCTGGTCGCGATCGTCTCCTCGACCGGCGGCCCCCGCGCCCTGACGGTCCTGTTGGGGGGCCTGCCCCCCCAGCTCAAGGCGGCGGTGGTCGTGGTGCAGCACATCGACGCCGCCTTCGAGGAGGGGCTCGTCCGGTGGCTCGACGAGCACTGCCCCCTCGAGGTGGTCCTCGCCAAGGACCGCATGGAGCTGCTGGAGGGGCGGGTGTACCTCGCCCCCCAGGGGCGCTACGCGGAGGTCACCGACGCCCGACGCGTCGCCCTGGTCGAGGACCCCGAGGAGATCGGCAGCCACTGCCCCAGCGGCGACCGCCTCCTCCGGAGCGCCGCCCACCACTACGCCAACCGGGCGGTCGGGGTGGTCCTGACCGGCATGGGGCGCGACGGGGCGGAGGGGCTCCTCGCGATTCGGCAGGCCGGGGGCATCACCCTGGCCCAGGACGAGGCCAGCTCGGTGGTGTACGGCATGCCGCAGGCCGCGGCGCAGAACGGCGCGGCCCAGCGGGTGCTTCCCATCGACCGCCTGGCCGCGGCGGTCGTCGAGGCGCTGGCGTGAACCGCGACGACGAGCGCGGCTTCCGCCGCTTCCTGGAGCGGGCCACCGGCTTCGTGATCCCCGAGGATCGCTGGCGCTTCCTCGCCCCCCGCTTCCTCGACCGCCTCGAGGGGCGCGGCTTCGCCGACGTGGGGCAGTACATCGACTACCTGGAGCGCGACCCCCTCGGCCGCACCGAGCTGGAGGAGATCTTCGCCGTCCTCACGGTCCGCAAGACGAGCTTCTTCCGGAACCCCGCCAGCCTCGACGCCCTCGGCAAGGAGGTCCTGCCGGCGCTCGCCCGCAGCGGGGCCAGCAGCTTCCCGGTGTCGATCTGGAGCGCCGGCTGCTCCACCGGCGAGGAGCCGTACTCCATCGCCATGGTCGCCGACACCGCCCTGACCCCCCTCGAGCGCAGCTACTACGTGCTGGCCACCGACATCGTGAAGGAGGCCCTGGCGACGGCCCGGGAGGGCGTGTACCCGGACGCCTCGCTGGGCGGGGTGCCTCCCGAGTACCGCCACTACCTCGACGCCAAGGGGGGGCGGGTGCGGATTCGCGAGCCGCTGCGCTCCTCGGTCGAGTTCGCCGAGCACAACCTGGTGCACCAGGTCCTGCCCCGCTCGGCCGTGGGGCCCTGGGACATCATCTTCTGCCGCAACGTCTTCATCTACTTCGGCATCGCGCAGGCGCGTGAGGTGCTCCGCCGGTTCACGAACATCCTGGCCCCGGGGGGCGCGCTGTTCCTGGGGCACGCCGAGGTGTTCCCGGAGATCGAGCGGGACTACGAGGTGGTGTTCTGGGGCGACACCTTCTACTACCGCAAGCGAGTGGACCCCCGGGTGGCGCCGGTGCGCGCCCCGGCTGCGCCCATCGCGCGCCGGCCGGCCTCTCCCCCCGCGCTGTCGAGCGACCAGCAAGAGACGCGGGTCATGCGCCGTCCGACGTTCGCCCCCCAGGAGCCCACGCCGGCGCGGCCCATGCGCCTGGTCCGGCCGCCTCCCGCGGAGCGGACGACCTTCAGCGACCCCGTCAGCGACACCGCGTTCCGCCTGCGCCGGGGGGACGCCGACACCCCCACCCGCGCCTTCCGGCGCGGCGACACGCCACGTCGCATCGACACCCGCAGCCTGCCGCGCTTCCGCGAGCAGCCGGCGCTGCCCCGCGACCTCGTGGCGCAAGCGGAGCGCCGCATCCTCTCGGGCGACCTCGACGCCGCCGGTCGCAACCTGCGCGCGGCGATCAGCCGCGCGCCGCGGTGGGCGCGCCCGCGCATCCTGCTGGCGGAGGTCTACCTGCAGAAGGGCGAGCTGAGCTACGCCACGCGCCAGCTCGAGACGGCCGTGGAGGTCGAGCCCCTCGACGCCCGGGCCCACCACCTCCTCGGCATGGTCCGCACCCGCCAGGGCGAGCACGGCCGAGCCGAGGTGAGCTTCCGGCGGGCCCTGTACCTCGAGCCCGACTTCGTCGACGCCCGCTACGCCCTGGCGCAGTGCTACCGGGCTCAGGGGCAGACGGACCGCGCCTGCCGTGAGCTGCGCAACGCGATCCGCACCGTCCGCCGGGGCGCCACCCGCGACCTCAACCGGTCCGGCGAGCGGCTGTCGGCGGAGGCCTTCGTGCAGCAGTGCGAGCGCGAGATCGGGACCCTGGGCGGGAGCCTGGAGGACTCGGGGGTGTGGAGGCTGCCGCCGCGGCCGCCGAAGGGCGAGGGGGAGTAGCCACCGAGCTGATGCGCCCCGCGTCGGCTGTGGCCCTGCTGCTCCTACACCGTGACGACGACGGCGAGCAGCGTCAGCAGCGCGGTGACGACCAGCGCGATCGCCGCCCGCCGCCTCCGCGCCGGCCGCCCCTCCTGCTCGTACCGCAGGGCCCGCCCCAGGTCGGCGGCGGTGCGGTAGCGCTCCTCGGGGTCCCGCGCCAGGCAGCGGAGGACGATCGGCAGCAGGCGGCGCGCGAGCGGGTCGGTGAGGGCGGGGGCAACCAGGGGAGCGGTGGTCGCCGCGCGCTTGACCGCCGCCGGCTCGTCACCCGGGAACGGCCAGCCACCGGTCAGCCCGTAGTAGAGGAGGCAGCCCAGGCTGTACTGGTCCGCGGCCGCGGTGGGGCGGTCCTCCTCGAACCGCTCCGGGGCGACCGTGTGCGGCGGCCCCAGCACCGGCCCGCCCAGGTAGGCCACGCGCGCGCCCAGGGAGGACACGCGGGCGCGCCGGGTGAAGCCGTCCAGGCGCGGACCGCTCGGCGCGACCCGGACGTCGGCCAGGGTCAGGTCGCCGTGGTAGGCGCCTCGCGCGTGAGCCGGCTCCAGCGCCTCGGCCAGCGACGCCCCCACCTCGGCGACCTGCGAGGCCGTGGGCGGCGAGGCGCTCCACACCTCCTGGAGCGTGGGCGCCCCGCAGTCCTCGAAGGCCACCCACACCTGAGGCTCCGCCCCGAGCCCCAGCACGCGGACACGCCCGGGGCTGGGCGGGAGCAGATGCAGCACGCGGGCCTCGAGCAGCAGGCCGCGCCCGAGGGCCCGAGCGTGCTCGCGGTGCAGCACCTCCACGCGGCACCGCCCGTGGCGCGGGTGATCGGCCTCGAAGGTGGAGCGGGCGGCGTCCCGCGCGGCCTCCCGCAGCAAGCGGAGCTCGCCCAGCGCGGCGCCCGGCGCCAGCGCGCCCGGCGCGGCCCCTTCCTGACGCGGGAGCGGGAGCCGGGCGCCGAAGGGGAGCGTCGGTCCGACCGCATCGCCCGCGGCGGCGCCGGTGCCCTCCTGCCCCGGCAGGGCCAGGACCGCGTCGCACCGCGCGGTGGTCAGGGCCGGGTCGGGCCCGGGTGGCGGCAGGGCGGCGGTCGGGGCGTCCGGTTCGGGGCGGCCGAGCGGGGCCAGAGGGCTCGTCGCCTGCCGATCCTCGCGCCGGGCGGCGTTCGGGGCAGGAGCCAGCGGACGGGGCCGGGGCGGGCGCTCGGGCATGGTCCAGGCATAGCGCCTGCGCCGAACCGCAGCAAGCCGAGCCCTCCCTCGCGCGGGGAAGGGGCGCGGCGGCGTGGTATAGGAGCGCCATGAACGAGCCGCCCAGCCTGACGACCAAAGAGATCAGCGCCCTGCGCTCCCGCGCTCATCCGCTCGAGCCCAAGCTGAGCCTGGGGAAGCAGGGCGCGAGCGAGGGCTTCCGCCGCCAGCTGGACCAGCTGCTGACCGCCGAGGAGCTGGTGAAGCTCCGCCTGGGGCGCCACGTCGACGTCGACCTGCGCGACCTGGCCGCGGCGCTGGGCGCCGTGCTCGTCCACAAGGTGGGGCGGACCGCGGTGCTGTACCGCCCCAAGCCTGCCGAGGACGCCGGCGCCTGAGGCCGGCCCACACGAGAGAGGGCGGCGACCCCGCGGCCGCCGCCCTCGCTCCGGTGCGCTCCAGGCCCGGTGGGCCAAGTGAGCTAGCTGCTGACGC
The DNA here is from genome assembly GCA_041690735.1 of Planctomycetota bacterium. Taxonomy (GTDB): domain Bacteria; phylum Planctomycetota; class J058; order J058; family J058; genus JAWLGW01. The sequence continues at coordinate 1,973 of JAWLGW010000227.1, read as the reverse complement.
CCTCCAACACCTCCTGCGACTTCCCGCTCTCCTTCGCCTCGCGGTCCAGGGCCAGGTCGCGCAGGGCGATGTAGCCCACCAGGCGGTCGTTCTCGTCGACCACCGGGCAGCGGCGCACCTGGTTGTCCCGCATGATCCGACTCACCTCGTCGAGGTTCGCGTCCGCGGTGCAGCAGATCGGCGACGAGGTCATGGCCGAGCGCACCTCGATCTGGTTCACGTCGCGCCCGTCCGCCACCACCCGGCAGCAGACATCGCGGTCGGTGATCACGCCCACGAACCGGCCGTTCTCCAGCACCGGCAGCGAGCCCACGTCGTAGTCGCGCATGTTGCGTGCCGCCTCCGCGACCGATGCGTTCGCGTCGATCGTCTTGAGGTCGGTCGTCATGATGTCGCGCGCCTTCTCCATTGCGTCTCCTCCTCCTGCTTGGGTCAGGGTCCGAGAAGGGAAGGAGCGCAACAGGCGTGCCCGGGCGCGAGGCGCACGGAGCCGCCCCGCCCCGGCGACGCGAGCCCGCCAGGGGGACGCCCCCTCCCGCAGGAGGCGAGCCTGTCTCGGCCGGCGAGACGCGCCTGGCGCCTGCGACGCGCTACGGCTCGAGGAGGACCTTGAGGACGTCGCGGGTGGACGCCCGGTCGATCGCCTCCAGGCCGTCGTCGAGGGAGTAGCGGCCGTCGATCAAGGCCTGCACGGGGGCCCCCTTGGCCAGCGCCTCCAGGGCCGGCCCGAAGGGGCCGCAGCGGGAGCCCACCACCGACACCTCGTGGATCACCAGCGGCGCCAGCGACAGGCGGTGCTGCGCGGCCACGGTGCTCTTGAGGACCAGCGTCCCCCGCGGCCGCACGCACTCCATGGCGCTGGCGAGGCCGCGCTCGGAGCCGGTGGCCTCGACCACCACGTCGTAGGCCTGCGGCTGGAACTCGTCGAGCAGGACCGTGCGCACCCCGGCGCCGGCCACCCGCTCCAGCTTGCCCGGGTGCTTGCCCACCAGGGTGGTGTCGGCGCCCGCCTGGCCGAGGACCCAGGCGCACAGCAGGCCCAGCTTGCCGTCCCCGAGCACCAGGGCCCGGGTGTCGCCCGTGACCGGCACCTGCTCGAGGATCTCGAAGGCCGCGGCCAGCGGCTCGGTGAACACCGCCGCCTCGTCGGAGACGCCCTCGGGCACCTCGTGCAGGCAGGCGACCGGGACCGCCACCCGCTCGGCGAAGGCGCCGTCGGCGTTCAGGATCCCCAGCACGCGGCGGGTCGGGCAGTGACGGCCCATGCCGGCCGCGCAGGCGTCGCAGGCGCCGCAGGCGAAGTTGATCTCGGCCACGACCCGCTTGCCCCGCCACTCGGGCGGGCCCTCCAGGACCTCGCCCACGAACTCGTGGCCGGGGACGCCGGTGAAGCCCATGTAGCCCTTGAAGATCTGCTGGTCGGTCGAGCAGATCCCGGCTAGCCGCACCCGCAGCAGCGCCTCCCCCGCGCCCACCTTCGGCTCAGGGTAGTCGTCGACCCGCCGGACCTCCTCACCGTCCCAATGGAGTGCCCTCATTTCCTCCCCCCTCTAGCGCCTCGCGCATCGCGTCGTAGAGGGGGGCCGCGCGCTCCCGAAAGGCTTCCAGCACGCCCGCCCGGCTCGCCGCCCGAGCCAGTCGCTCGGGGCGCGGCAGCCGCACGCGCACCTCACCCAGGTGGAGGTCGCCCTCCAGGAGGACGCCGCCCGCCTCTTCGACGGCGCGCAGGATACCGCGGACCTGAGACGTCAGGTTCGGCCCCGTGGCGTCGAGGCGGACGACGAAGCCCCCGCCGTCGAGGTCGACCTCGCCGCGCAGGCCGAGGCGCAGCCCGCCCGCCTCGAGCGACCAGCCGGGGATCCGCACCCGCGCCCCGTCCAGCTGGAAGGTCCCCTGGCCGCCGCCGAACTGGAGGTCCGCCGGCAGCAGGCCGTCGAGCACCCCGGCCAGGTCGAGCTTCAGGAGAGCCCGGG
>JAWLGW010000226.1:0-8182 GCA_041690735.1 Planctomycetota bacterium | reverse complement strand
GCTTCTCGGTTTCCTGATGGCGGGCGGTGACGGTCTCGAGTTCCTCGGCGGCGGCCTGGTGTCGCGCCTGCAGCTCCTGCACCTTCTCCCGGGCGCGTTCCAGGTCGTCGGCGGCCTGAGCCAGCTCGTCGCGCCGGTAGTCCCCCTCCCCCGGGTCGACCGACTCCCCGGTAATGAACCGGGGGAACACCTCGGTGCGGACCTCGCCCGGTGAGCCGGGCAGGCGCACCTGCCCCTGCTCCCGCTCGACCAGCCGCACCCGCTCGCCCATCTCGCGCCGCGCGGCCGCGCGGGCGAAGAACGCCGCCACGCCCCAGAAGTCGGTCTGCTTCCACCGCTCCTTGTAGGGGTGGTCGTGGCACTGGGCGCACTGGATCTGCAGGCCCTGGAACACCCGCATGGCGCTCCCGGCCATCTCCTCGGGCCGCCCCTCGTACCGCAGCAGGTAGCTGGCGGCGCCGTTGTCGCGCGGGTCGCCCCGGGCCGCCAACAGCTCGCGCACCACCACGTCCCAGGGGGTGTTGGCCTGGAGCCGTTGCTGGAGCCACCGCTCCAGCGGGTGCACCTCGCCCGGGGGCACCTCCAGGCGGGGGCCGCGGCCGACCAGCAGGTTGGTCCACCGCACAGCGAGGAAGCGCGCGTGCTCGGGGCTGCGGAGCAGGGCCTCCACCAGCTGGGGCCAGGGGAGCTCCTTGCGGCGGCGCAGCAGCCGGGCGACCGTCCCCTCCTCGGGGACGACGCCGGCCGCGTCCAGGCTGGCGCGGCGGAACAGCGCGGCCGGCTCGGCCTCCCGGGCCGGCTTGACGCCGGCCTCGCTCCAGGCGGCGGCGAGGAGCCGGTCGAGGTCGGCCACCACCTCCTCGGCCGGGGGAGGCTCCTCCTTGGCGGCAGCCGGGCGAGCGGCGGCGAGCAGGGCGCCGCCCAGGAGCAGCAGAGGGAGGACGCGGAGCATGGGCCGAGTCTGACCCGGCTCCCCGGAGGAGCGCAACCCCCCGGACCCGCCTTGGGGGGCGGCAGGCCCGGGGGGGCTCCGGAGCGACTCAGGCCTCGGTGTGGACGACGATCCGCTTGGGGGTCGCCTCGGGGGCCTTGGCGACGGTGATCGTCAGCAGGCCGTTCTTGGCGGCGGCGGACACGGCGTCGTCCGCCAGCGGCTCGGGGAAGCGGAAGGTGCGGGTGAAGGCGCCGTAGCGGCGCTCGACCACCCGGGCGGCGTCGCCCTCGCGCTTCTCCACGCCCTTCTTCTCGCCCTTGAGGGTGAGGGTGTCGCGCTCGACGGTGATCTCGACGTCGGCCGGGTCGATCCCCGGGAGCTCGGCCTGGATCACGTACGCCTGCTCGGTCTCGGTCAGGTCGACCTGCGGCCGCCAGGCGCTGGGGCGCCCAGCGCCGTTGCCGTTGCCGCGGGCCGGCTCGAAGAGGTCGCGCAGCACGTGGTCCATGAGGTGGCCGGAGGCGGGGAAGGTCGGGAACAGACGCGGGGTGAGCTGGTTCATGGGTCTCCTCCTGTGAGGCGCTGTGGCTGACGCCCGGCCTCTTTGCAACGGGTGTGCCCGGACGCGCCGTCGCCGCAAGGCGGTGCAGCGGTGGGCTCTGCGGCGGGGGTGGGGCTGCCGGCGGGAAATGTCAAACTGACAGCGACCCCAGCCGAGGAGGGACGCCGTGGCAGTCGCCTGCGAGACCGTGCTGCAAGCCGTGCGGGAGGCGTGCCCGCCGCGCTACGCCCTGGAGGGGGACAAGACCGGGCTGCAGGTGGGCCGGGCCGATCGGGAGGTCGAGCGGGTGCTGTGCTGCCTCGACCTGACCCTGGGGGTGGCCGAGGAGGCGCGCGACCTCGGCGCCGGCCTGGTGGTCAGCCACCACGCGGTGATCTTCCGCCCCCTGGCGACCTTGCGGACCGACACCTTCAAGGGGCGGATCCTCGAGACCCTGATCAAGCACGACGTCGCCGTGTACGTCCCCCACACCGCCATGGACGTGGTGGAGGGCGGCATGAACGACGCCCTGGCCGAGGCCGTCGGCCTGGAGGAGGTCCGGTTCCTCAAGCAGACTGGGCGCGAGGAGTGTCAGCTGCTGGTGTTCCCGCCGCCGCCGTCCGAGGAGCACGAGGCGCTGTTCGAGGCTCTGCGCGCCAAGGGCGCCCTCGACGTCACCTCGCACGGCGAGCGGGTCGAGGCGGTGGTCCCCAGCCGGCGGGTGTCGGCCGTGGCGCGCCTGCTCGAGAAGCGGATCCACCACCCGCCCCGGGCCCTGCCGCTGCTGTCGGACGCCGTCCCTCGCGGCATCGGCCGGCTCGGCCGCCTCCCTCAGCCGGAGCCGCTGCTGGCCCTGGCCGCCCGCCTCAAGGAGGGGCTGCGCGCGCCTGGGGTGCGGGTCTCGGCCCCCGATCCGGAGGCGACGGCGCGCAAGGTGGCGGTCCTGTGCGGCGACGGGCGCCGGTTCGTGGACGACGCCATCTTCGCGGGGGCCGACGTCCTGGTGACCGGCGACGTCGACCACCACACCGCCCTCGAGGCCCGGGCCCGCGGCCTGGCCCTGATCGACGTCGGCCACTGGGCGGGCGAGCGGCGCGTGCCCGAGCTCATGGCTGCGGCGCTGCGCGAGCGCCTCGAGGGCCAGCCGGTCGCGGTGCAGGTGAGCGGCGTGGACACCCAGCCGTTCACGTTCGTTTGAGAGCGGCTAGCTGTTAGCGGTTAGCCCTGCGCTTCAGAGGGCTGCTCGTGTCCCGACAACGAAGTCCGGCTTCGACCCCTTGAGAGTCGACCGCAGAGATTCGCTGAGATCCCCGGCTAGAGCTCACGCAATCCCAGCCAGCTCCTCCAGCAGCAGCACGTTCGCCTGGGCCACCTTCCCGAACAGGCCCACGTGCAGGCTCTCGTTCGGCCCGTGGGCGCCGGTGCGCGGGTCCATGACGCCGTTGAGGATCAGCGGCTTGTCGGGGAACCGCTCGGCGAACAGCGTGATGAAGGGGATGCTCCCTCCCACCCCGATCCGGACCAGGTCCTCGCCGAAGGCCCGCTTGTAGGCCCGCTCGGCCGCGTCGAAGGCCGGCCCCTTCGCCGGGTAGCTCCAGCCGTCGACGCTCATGACCGGCTCGACGTCGACCTGCAGCCCGAAGGGCGCCGCCTCCGCCACCCGGGCCCGCAGGTGAGCCAGCACGTCCTCGCCCCGCTGGCCCGGCGCGAGGCGCACCGACAGCATGGCCGTGGCCTGGGGGAGGAGGACGTTCGCCGCCTCGCTCAGCTTGGGGAGCGTGGTGCCGACGACGGTCAGGTGGGGCTGGCGCCACATCCACTCCACCCGCGGGCGCCCCTGGGGGTCGAGGCCCCGCACGCCCGGCAGCAGGCCTGCGTCGCGCCGCAGCGCCTCGTCGTCGGGCGACAGCCCCTCCACCGACTGACGCCAGGCGGGGTCGACCGGCGCCTCCAGCCCGGCGATCCGGCCCTGGTCGTCGACCAGGGCCCCGATCAGCTTGCACAGGCCGACGGCCGGGTCCGGGAGGGCGCCGCCCCACAGGCCGCTGTGCACCTTGCCCCGCAGGGCCCGCACCGTGAGCTCGACCTCCAGCAGGCCGCGCAGCGAGACGGTCAGCCCCGGCACCTCGGTGGACGGGTTGTCGCAGTCGGTCAGCACCATGACGTCGGCGTCGAAGGCGTCGGGGTGCTCGCTCATGTAGCGGCCGAGGTTGGGGCTGCCGATCTCCTCCTCGCCCTCGAGGAGGAACCGCACGTTGAGGGGCACGCCGCCCGCCTGCTGCCAGGCCTGGAAGGCGATCAGCTGGCTGAGCCAGCCGCCCAGGTCGTCGGCGGAGCCGCGCCCGTACAGGCGGTCCTCGCGGCGGGTCAGGGTCTGGGGCGGCGACTCCCACAGCTCGGGATCGGAGGGCTGCTGGTCGAAGTGGCCGTAGATCAGGACGGTGGGCGCCGCGGGGTCGACGATCTTCTCGGCGCGCACGCAGGGGAGCGCCCCCTCGACCTCGATCACCTCCACCCGGTCCAGCCCGGCCGCGCGCAGGTCCTCCGCCGCGACCTCGCCCATGCGCCGCACGTCCGCCGCCCGCGCCGGGTCCCGGCTCACGGCAGGGATCGCCACGTAGTCCGCCAGCCGCTCCAGGGCCGGGGCGATCAGGGGTTCGAGCTTCGCGAGGGCGTCGTCGCTGCGCGCCATGGATCCACCTCCTGGGGGGCGGAGTATACGGGGCGCGTTTGACATCGAGCGCTCCACACGACAAGCTCGGCTCCATGAGCCAGCTCCTCGTGCCCGGCAACTTCGTCGCCTCCGAGGGCCAGGGCCCCTTCGGTCGCGCCTTCTTCGTCGACCAGTTCCAGGAGGGACAGGCGCCCGCCTGCTCGCTGATCGGCGAGGGCGAGGTGCCGGTGGTCGTCCTGGAGCTCATGAACGGCGTGACCTGCGACATCTACGCCTTCGAGGCGTTCAAGCGCGACTACCTGGTGGCGCAGGTGTTCGTCGACCCGCCCGAGTGCGACGAGTTCTACCTCAGCTTCATCCGCTACGAGACGATCTTCCGGGTCAACGTCCGCTACTACCGCTCCCCCGACCGGCGCCTGGGCTTCAAGCCGAGCAAGGCGGCGGTCGAGGTGGACGACCCGGCGACGGACCGAGCCGCGCAGAACTAGCGGCTAACCGCTAACCGCTCTTATTGGTATCGTCGCTCCCATGCGCGACCTCGACGCGGAGCTCGTCGCCGCCGCCCTCGAGCAGGGGCTGATCACCGCCGAGGAGAAGGCGCGCGTCGAGCGCTTGGTGGCCGGCTCGAAGGGCCGCCTGTACGGCGCGCAGGTCATGGTCCGCGAGCGGATGCTCGGCACCGGAGACCTGCTCACCCTCCAGGATCGGGTGCGGGCCCGGATCTACGAGTGCCCCCACTGCAAGAAGCGCCACCCGCGCAAGGCCTTGCCCAAGGAGGCCGGCGGCGCCTTCCGCTGCCGCGGCTGCGAGCGCTCGCTCCGCCTCGACGACACCCGCGCCGGCCTGAGCCGGATCGAGGTCCTCGCCAGCCGAGATCCTCGCGACCTGGCGGTGCGCCTGGCCGACGCCTCGACCTCCGAGACGGCCTCCGACGTGTCGGTCATGGACCTCGAGCGGTACGACGTGGAGGACGAGCTGGGGCGGGGCGGCTACGGCGTCGTGTTCAAGGCCTTCCAGCGCGACCTCGAGCGGCCGGTGGCCCTCAAGGTCCTGCGGGCTGGCGTGGCGCTGCCCGAGATCGCGCTGGAGCGGTTCATTCGCGAGGGCCGCGCCGCCTCGCGGCTCAAGCACCCCAACATCGTCGGGGTGTACGACATCGGCCGCTACAAGGACATGTTCGTCCTCGCCATGGAGTACGTGCCCGGGCGCCCGCTCAAGCTCGTCCTCAAGGAGCGGGGCCGCTACCCCTGGCGCGAGGCGGTGGCGCTCATGGACGGGATCCTGGCGGGGGTCGGGCACGCCCACGGCCAGGGGGTGATCCACCGTGACCTCAAGACGACCAACATCATCATCGAGGAGGGGAGCGGGACCCCCCGGATCATCGACTTCGGCCTGGCCAAGGACCTGCAGTCGGACGCGCAGCTGACGCAGGCCGGCGCGATCGTCGGCACGCCCTTCTACCTGTCGCCCGAGCAGATCGAGGGGCGCTCGAGCACGGTGGACGCGCGGGCGGACGTGTTCGCGCTGGGGGTGATCCTGTACGAGCTGCTCGCCGGCAAGCGGCCCTTCCTGTCGCGGCTCAAGACCGAGATCTACGCGCAGATCCTCCACGACGACCCGCCGCCCCTCGCCGAGCGGGCGGGCGACCTGCCGCCGGCGCTGGCGGCCGTGGTCGACCGCGCCCTGGCGAAGAAGGCGGCGGACCGGTTCGCCGACGCCGACGCCATGCGCGAGGCCCTGCGACCGCTGCTGGAAGGGGAGACGGAGGCGTCGGCGCCTGCGCCAGCGCCGCGCGCTTCGCGGCGCCGCTCGACGGGGCGCACGTCGCGCCCCCGCCCCCGGACGGCCTCCCGAGCGGCGGCTGCGCTGCCGCCGGCGGCAGGACGGGGCGCAGGGTTCAAGGTGGGGCTGGCGATCGGCGGCGCGCTGCTGGTCGGCTTGCTGGGCTTCGTCCTGGGGCGGGGAGGGAGCCCGGCTCCGGACCCGGCGCCGACGGTCGCCGCCAGCGAGGAGCCCCGGCAGCCGGCGACGCCGGCGCGCGATCCGGAGCCCGAGCGGAGCGCGCCGGTCGCGCCCGAGCCCGAGTCCGAGCCGGTGGCTTGGAGCCCTGGCGGCGCCGAGGTCGAGGCCCCGGCGAGGTCTGCCCCCGAGTCCGAGTCCGAGTCTGCCCCCGAGACCGAGCCCGAGCCCGAGACCGGGACCGAGACCGGGACCGAGACCGAGACCGGGACCGAGTCCGAGACCGGGACCGAGACCGAGACCGAGACCGGGACCGAGACCGAGTCCGAGTCCGAGTCCGAGTCCGGGACCGGGACCGAGTCCGAATCCGGACCCGAGCGCGAGCCGGCGGCTTCTCCGGAGCCCACGCCCGCTGCGCCGGTCGTGGTCGCCGCCGCGCCGGCGCCGCTGGATCGGGGCGAAGGGGACGCGCGCGAGTTCCCCGAGCTCGCCGACCGCTCGCGCAAAGGCTGGCTCGAGCGGGCCTTCCTCCTCAACGCGCTGGCGCAGAGCCGCCCTGCGGGGCCCCGCCTGGTGCGGGCCCTGCGGCTGGGGCTGCTCGACCGGCACGACCTCAACCGGGCCTTCGCCCTGCGGGGGTTGGCCATGCTGCCGGCCGACTTCCTGCGGGCCTACGGCAGCCAGGCGTTGTTCGACAACCTGCTCGAGGTGGTGGGCACGCGCGAGCCGTACGTGGCGCGCACCGCCCAGGACGTCCTGGGGGCCCTGGCCGGCGGCGGCGAGCCGCGCAGCGCGAGCTCCTGGCGGCGGTGGTGGGACCAGGAGGGCGAGGCGACGTTCCGGGCCGCGGCGGCGGCGCCGCCGGACCGGCTGCTCGACGCCGGCGGCGAGGCGGCGCAGGCGGAGCAGCTCGCCACCCAGACCCGCGACACCAACACCTACTTCAGCGAGCTGCGCGACAAGGGCCTCGAGATCCTGATCTTGATCGACGTCACCTCGTCCATGGCGGACGAGCTGGCGCGGGTGCGCTCGCAGGTCAACGAGATCACCTCCTTCATGGAGCTCCTGCTCGACGATCGGGTGCGCATGGGCTTCGTCACCTACGACAACGAGGTGGTGAACACCCTGCCGCTGACCTCCCGGCTGAGCGCCTTCGCGCGGGCGGTGGAGCAGCAGGTCACGATCTTCACCAACCCCGCCAACGCCACCGTCCCCGAGGGCGTACACGCGGCGCTGGCCGAGGCCCTGCACCCCGACAACCGCGTGCGCTGGCGGTCGAAGGCGGTCCGCAGCCTGCTGCTGCTGGGCGACGCCCCCCCCGGGGACCCGGACCTGGCCCGGCAGCTGGCGCGGCAGGCGGGGGAGCACGGGTTCATCCTCAACGCCCTGATCGTGCCGCCCCCGGCGAAGTACGCCCAGCGCTTCGCGCCCGGGCCGGCCTTCGAGGAGCTGGCGCAGCTGGGCGGCGGCGTCACCGCCACCATCAGCTCGCCCGAGGAGCTGATCACGCAGATCCTGGTGTTCGCCTTCGGCTCGCGCCGCCGCGACGACCTCGAGCGGTTCGTGCGCGCGTACCGTGAGGTCACCGGCGCGGCGAACGCCGAGGGGAGGTGAGGGTGGACGGGCCGATCGTCCTGATTCGTACCGGCGTCCCCGTGTTCGAGTCGCGGGCGCGGGTGGGCGACTACAGCCTGTGGTTCCAGCGGGCCGTGCAGGAGCCGCTGGGCGTCGTCGACCTGCGCGACCCCGAGGAGACGGTGCCCGAGGACGCCGCCGGGTTCATCCTCATGGGATCGCCGCTGGCCGTCTACGACCCGCACCCCTGGCTCGACCGGGCCCTGAGGTTCGCGCGCGACCTGCTGGCCGGCGACCGCCCCACCCTGGGCGTGTGCTTCGGGCACCAGCTGCTGGCGGTGGCCGCCGGCGGGGCCGTGGAGCGCAACCCGCGGGGCGTGGAGGTGGGGACCGTCGAGGTGGAGCTCGAGCGGGCGGCGCAGGACGACCCGCTGCTGGGCGGCTTCGGCGGGCGGCTGCGGATCAACGCCTCCCACGACGACACGATCACCCGGCTGCC
>JAWLGW010000225.1:0-8202 GCA_041690735.1 Planctomycetota bacterium | reverse complement strand
CCGGCAGCCGGCGGCGTCGCCGTCGGCCAGCCGGAGCACCGCCTGGCCGCACGCGACCCGCCAGCCGCTGGCGGCGGGCTCCAGGCGCTCGGCCTCCAGCAGCGCCGCCTGCGCCTGCCCCAGGTAGTCCCAGGTCACGCCGCGCCGGTCCTCCTCGGAGGTGAACGCCAGCGCCCGCTCGGGCGCCACCTGCTCCAGCACCGCCAGCCGCAGGTAGACCTCGCCCAGCTCCAGGAAGGCCCAGCCTGCGCCCAGCCGGTCGACGCTGCGCTCCATGTCGTCCAGCCCGGCGGCGAGGAAGCCGAGCCGCACCCGCAGCAGTCCGCGGACGAAGCGCGGCTGCGCCAGGTCGGGGCGTCGCTCCAGCAGGTCGTCCAGCGGCTCGAGCCCCTCGCGAAGGCGGTCTGCGCTGCGGCGCACGTGGCGCGCTGCTCGCGCCGCCTCGGCATCCCACCGCCCCACCGCGTGGAGCGCCGCCAGCACGAGCGGCCCCGCCTCCTCGGCGTCGGCGTCGACCGGCTCGGCCGCGGGCGGCGGCGGGTCCTGACCCGCCGCCAGCCGCTCCAGCGCCTCGGCCACCTCGTGCGCGGTGCGGGGGCGGGCGGCGGGCTCCTTGGCGAGGCACCGCAGCAGGAGCCCCTCCAGCGGGCGCGGGAGCGTGGGGTCGAGGGCTCGGGGCCGCGGCGGCTCCTCGTGGAGCATGGCGGTGAGGGTCTCGCTCAGCGTCTCGCGCAAGAAGGGGCGCCGCCCGGTCAACAGCACGTACAGGGTCATGCCCAGGCCGTACACGTCGGTGCGGGCGTCGACGCGCTCGCCCCGACCCCGGGCCTGCTCGGGCGCCATGAGGTCGGGCGTCCCGACCACCACCCCCTCCTCCTCGGCGCGGCGCCGGCGCAGGTCGCGGGCGATCCCGAAGTCGGTGAGGGTGGCCCGGCCCTGCGCGTCGAGCAGCACGTTGTCGGGCTTCACGTCCTGGTGGACCACCCCCTCGGCGTGCACCTGGTGCAGCGTGCGGGCCACCTCGGCGACCGCCCGCAGCAGGCGGGGCCGGTCGAGGCCCGCCTCCCGCAGGCTCCCTCCGGGGAGGAACTCCAGCGTGAGGTACCAGCGCCCCTCGTGGCAGGCGAGCTCGTGGACCCGCACCACCCCCGGCGCCGTCAGGCGTGCGGTGAGGCGGGCCTCGCGCCGCAGGCGAGCCACGTCGGCGGGCTCGGCGCCGGTGAGGAACTTGAGCGCCACCGGCCGGCCGAGCTCGAGGTCGTCCGCCAGGTAGACCGCGCCGAACCCGCCGCGGCCGAGCAGGCGGCGCAGCCGATAGCGGGCCGGGGCCGGGAGATCAGGCGGCAGGTCCGGCGCCAGCGCGGCGTCCTCGCCGTCCCCGAGGCGCGCGGTCGGCGCGCTCGCCAGTCGCCGCCGCCCGTCGGCTCCCTCACCCACCGGTTCGTCCTTCCCGCGCCGCAGCACGATACGCCCTCAGGCGCCCGCCGGCCAGGCTGGTCAAGTGCCCTTAAGGCTCTCCGGGAGAAGAAGCTGGACCGGATCGTCCAGCTCTGGGAAACTCACGACCAATGAGCCGCCCGTCCCTGGTCACGACCCTGCAGCGCGTCGCCCTCGCCGCCGCCCTCCTCGCCGCCGGCTGCGCCGAGAGCGGCGGGTCCAGCGGCTCGGTCGCCGCCGGGTCCACGGCCAGCCCGGCGCAGGTCGCCTCGGGCACCGGTCCCTGGGTGCCCGCCGGCGTGAACGTCCCGTCGGGGCCCCTGACCGACCTCCCCTCCTGGTACCTCGGCGCCGGGGGCGACCCGGTGCACGTCCCCGTGCAGATCGAGTCCGACCGCTTCACCGACCGGGCGCCGAGCCAGGTCCCGCCGGTCCTCAAGGTGGTCACCTGGAACGTGGAGTGGGGCCGCCACTCCACGCTCGTGGCGCAGCAGCTCGCCACCGACCCCGAGCTCGCCGACGCCGACGTTCTCCTGCTGACCGAGGTCCCCCGGCACGACCCCGAGTCGAGCCCGCCCGGGATCAACATGGCTCGCGAGCTCGCCCAGACCCTGCGCATGGATTACGTGCAGGCGCCCGAGTGGGACCGCCGGTTCGAGGTCAAGAACGGCGGCGAGCACTGCACCGCGATCCTCTCCAAGTACCCCCTGGGGAACGTGACGCACATCCGCCACACCCCGGCCTATGACCACTACGGCAAGCTGGACCGGATCGGGGGGCGGCACACCCTGGCGGCGGACGCCCTGATCGGCGGCGAGCGGGTGCGGCTGTACGCGGTGCACTTCGCCACCCGCGACCTCGGCCCCGGGCGCGCGGTGCAGGCCGCCGAGGTGCTGGCCGACGCCGCGGTCCCGGCGCGCCCGGCGCGCCAGATCATCGGCGGCGACTTCAACACCTGGGCCTGCAATCCCATGCGGCTCGACTGCACCCAGCCCCCCTCCGCCGAGCCGGCCGTCCGCGACGTGCTGGCGGCGGGCTGGTCGGACGGGACCCCCGGCTTCACCTCCTTCACCCAGCTGGGCGTGGGCTTCTTCCCCCAGCGGCTGGACTACATCTTCGCTCGCGGCCTGCCGCCGATTCCCGGCGGCCGCGCGATCGGCACCCAGGCCTCGGACCACCTGCCCCTGTTCGCCACGCTCACCGCCCCCTGAGGCAGGGGCTTCGCCCCCTGAGGCAGGGGCCTTCGCCCCCTGAGGCTGACGCATCGAGCGAGGCGGCGACGAGCGCTCCGGCCGAGGTGCGGGCTCCCGAGTGAGCCGGTCGAAGCGGCTGTCGCCGGCAGCCGTGCGGGTATCATGCCCGGGTGCTGTCGCGTATCTCGCCGCTCGTCCTCCTGTTCGTCCTGTGGGGACCCCCTTGCTCCGCCCGGGGCGAGGGCCCGGCCGACGTGTCGCCCGAGCGGTTCGAGCACCTGCTGCGGACCCTGCCCGCCACGGCTCCCTGGCAGGAGATCCCCTGGGAGCACGACCTCGCGGCGGCCCAGCGCCTGGCCCAGGCGACCCGGAGACCCGTGTTCCTGTGGGCCATGGAGGGGCACCCCCTCGGCGCGACCTGAAACAACGCGATCCTGGACCGGGCGTCCTTCTTCAGTGATCCCGAGGTGAGCGAGCTGCTGCGGGAGCGGTTCGTTCCGGTGGCCCTCGACGCCTGGTATCAGATCCGCGGCAGCGCCTTCTTTGCGCACGTCGCCCTGCAGCGACCCGACCTGCGCGGTCGCGTGCGACGCAGCGCGCCCGACGAGCAGGGGCGCGTGCGGCTCGAGGCGGAGGGGCTGACCACGCAAGGCTATTACGTGTTCACCCCCTGCGGGCGCCTGCTCGCTGGGTGGACCTTGCTCGACTCGAACGAGCGCGACTCCGAGCGCCTGCGCGCCATCTTGCAGCAGGTGCTGGAGCGCTACCGACCCTGCGCCCTCGACGAGCGCCTCCCGGCGGCGCCGTCGGTGGCCCCGCGCGCTCCCGAGGGCGCGACAGCGGTGACCGTGTTCGCGCGGCTCTCCGGCGCCCGCTACGCGTCGCCCGCCGATCGGTGGACGCGGATCTATCGGGAGTCGGTGGGGCAGGACGTGCTGTGGGTCCTGCCCGAGGAGGTCGCGCGGCTGGCCGCGGGCGAGGTGCCGCCGGCCCTGGTGCGGCGGATCGCGCGGTTCCACCTGGTCGACACCAGCCGCGCCGAGCCGCGCCCCTGGACGCCCGCGCAGGTGCACGAGGCGACGCTCCAGCCCGGCGACGACGGCTGGCTGGTGGGGCGAGCCCGCCTGGGGGACGAGGAGCGCGGCTTCGCGCCGGCGCTCCGGGGGCGCGTGGTGGTGCGGGAGGGGCGCCTGGAGCGGTTCGACCTGGTCGCGGCGGGGCCGGCGCACGGCAGGCTGGCCGCCGACTACAAGGCGGAGGCGCCCGAGGGCGAGTTCGAGCTGGAGCTGGTGCTCACCCTCACGCCCGCCGGGCGCCGCCCGCCGCCGTACGGGGCGCGGTGGGGTGAGGATTACCTCGCCCCGCGCTGACGGCGGGGCGATACCCTCTGGGCGTGAGCTGGCATCCGCGCGGGCGCTACGTGGAGGTGGAGGGGGAGCGGGTCCACTGCGTCGACGTCGGCGACGGGCCGCCGGTGCTGCTCCTGCACGGGTTCCTCCACTCGTCGTTCACCTGGCGGGAGACCCTGCGGGCGCTGGCGCCGCACCACCGCGTGCTGGCGCCCGACCTGCGCGGCTTCGGCTGGAGCGACCGGCGGGCCGGGGACTACACCTCCGCCGGCCTGGCCCGCTGGCTGGACCGGGTCCTCGTGGCCCTGGGCGTGCGCCGGCTGGCGGCCGCCATCGGCAACTCCCTGGGGGGCGCGGTCCTGCTGGAGCTGGCCCTCAGCCGCCCCGACCACGCCGGCCACCTGGTGCTGGTGAGCCCGCTGGCCGCGCCCCTGCGCGTGCCCGCCCTCCCCTTTCGCCTGCTGGGGTGGCGCGGCCTGTCTCCGCTGTTCCGCCTGACCGCCGGCAACCCCGCCTTCGTCCGCGCCGCCCTGCGGCGCACCGCCTACCGCGGCTGCGAGGTGGACGCGGAGGTGCTGTCGGGCTTCGCGCCGCTGGCGCGCACGGGCAGCCACGCCGCGGCCTGCGCCGTGGCGGGCTCGCTGTGGCGCGGCAGCCTGGCCCTGTCCCGCCGCCTGTCCGGGCTGCAGGCGCCGACCACGCTGGTGTGGGGTGAGCGGGACGGCGTGCTGCCGCTGCGCTACGGGCGGGCGGTCGCGGCGCTCCTGCCCCAGGCGCGGTTCGAGGTGCTCCCCGGCTGCGGCCACTGCCCTCAGGAGGAGCAGCCCCAGCGCTTCCACGCCCTGCTGGGAGAGGTGCTCGCCCTGCCCAGGATCGAGCCGGCGGAGTAGCATTCGCCAGCCGGCGCCGCGCGTCGCTTCGCGCCGCGCCATCCCCGCCGCGCAGTCGAGGTGGTCCATGCGCTTCTTGCATCCCGAGCGAGACACGACCCTGGAGCTGACCCTCGACGAGGTGTTCCTCGTCCCGGGTTACTTCGACGCCCTGTCGCGCAACGACGTCGACCTGACGCCGGTCGACTTCCCCGGCGGCTCGCACCCGGTGGTGTCCGCCAACATGAACGCCGTCACCGGCAAGCGCATGGCCGAGACCATGGCGCGGTTCGGCGGGCTGGGGGTGCTGCCGCAGGACATGGACCTGCGCACCGTGGGGCGGATCGTGCGCCACATCAAGGGCGCGCACCCGCGCCACGACACGCCGCTGCTGGTCACGGGCGACGCCACCCTGCGCGACGTGGCCGGGATCATCCGCAAGCGCTCCCACGACATGGTGGTGGTGGTCGACGACGAGCGGCGCCTGCTCGGCGTGATCACCCACTCGGACCTGCGCGACCAGGACCAGTACACCCCCGCGCACCGGCTCATGACGCGCACCCTGGTGACTCTGTCGCCCGAGACGAGCAACGAGGAGGCGTTCAAGGCCCTGGAGGAGGAGCGCGTGCGGGCGGCGCCGGTGGTGGACGCCGAGCGCCGCGTCGTGGGGGTGCTCACCCGCGACGACGCGGTGCGGCTGGACGTCATGTCGCCCGCCCTCGACTCGAGCGGGAAGCTGATGGTCGCCGCCGCCCTGGGGATCTCGGCCGACGCCGCCGAGCGCGCGGTCGCCCTCCGCGAGGCCGGGGTGGACGTGCTGGTCCTCGACACCGCGCACGGGCACCAGCGGCGCATGCTGGAGGCGATCGAGGCCGTGCGCCGCGAGCTGGGCGACGCCCTGCCGCTGGTGGCGGGGAACGTGTGCACGGCGCGCGGCACCCGCGACCTGATCGAGGCCGGCGCCGACGTCGTGAAGGTGAACGTCGGGCCCGGCGCCATGTGCACCACCCGCATGCAGACCGGGGCCGGCCGCCCCACCTTCAGCTCGGTGGTCGACTGCGCGGCGGAGGCCCGCCGCCTCGGCAAGCACGTGTGGGCCGACGGGGGCGTGAAGCACCCGCGCGACGTGGCCCTGTACCTGGCCGCCGGCGCCTCCCGCGTCATGGTCGGGACCATGCTCGCCGGGACCTTCGAGAGCCCGGGCGACATCAAGCAGGACCGCGAGGGGCGCCTGTACAAGGTCAACTTCGGCATGGCCAGCGCCCGCGCCGTGGAGGACCGCAGCGCCGAGCTGAACGCCTTCGCCCGGGCCAAGCGGGCCTTCTTCCGCGAGGGGATCTCCTCCTCGCAGATCTACGTGCAGGAGGGGCGCGAGAGCGTGGGCGGGATCCTGATCGAGATCATCACCGGCGTCCAGAGCGCCTTCTCGTACGTGGGGGCCCTCGACTGCCGCAGCTTCGCCGAGCGGGCGGTGGTGGGCGTCCAGTCGCTGTCCGGCTACATGGAGGGGACGCCGCACGGGAAGGTGCGGGGCGGGTAGGCCTCCGAGGTCGCGCAACATGCCGGGGCCGGTGGCACGGCAGCGAACAGTGTGGTTTTGCGGGGGGGCTTCGCCCCCGAGGCTGTCGCAATCGGGAGCCGCGGTCGCCCAGAGAGATCGAACACGGAATATCAACAGCAAACAGAGAATGGGAACAGGGAATGGCTCGCTGTGGGAAACGCAGTTAGGCCTCGGAGGACGAGCCGTTCGCTGTTCTCATTGATATTCCCTGTTGTTATTCCGTGTTCGACAGGGCCCCTCGCGAGGCGCTCCTCGCATTTTGCGACAGCCTCCCCCCCACATTCCCCCCCAAGACGCTCCGGCGGAGGTGCGGGCTTCCCCTCCTCGGCTGTGAGAGACGGTCGGCTCCGTGTTGACGCCCGCACCTCCTTGTCGCGCCACCTCACGCGGGTGCTCGCTCCGGGACGGTCCAACAGCCACGCCTCGCCAAGACCCGCACCCGCGCGAGGTGCTCCGTACCGCCGGGGATTTTGCGGCTCTCGCTCCCGCCCGCTGGCGCTCCGTTCTGGCATGCTGGCGTGTACGACCAGCCGGCGGGGCGCGGGTGAACGTCTGTATCCTCTCGGTCAACCCCAAGCTCGGCAGCACGCGCCGCATGAAGGAGGTGCTGCGGGCTCGCGGGCACAAGGTGCGGGTGCTCCACCCGCTCAAGTTCCGGATCCTGCTGGAGGAGGGGCAGCCGGCGCTGTTCTACGAGGACAAGCCCCTGCCGCGCCCCGACGCGGTGATCCCCCGGATCGGTCACTCCAAGACCTTCTTCGGCACGGCGGTCGTCCGGCAGTTCGAGCAGATGGGCGTGTACGCCCTCAACAGCTCCCACGCGATCACGGTGTCCCGCAACAAGCTGCAGGCCCTGCAGCAGCTCAGCCGTCACGGTGTGGGGATCCCCCGCACGGTGTTCGTCCCCGAGCGCTCCAGCATGGAGGGGGCGATCGAGCTGGCGGGAGGGGCGCCGGTGGTGATCAAGCTGCTGGAGGGGACGCAGGGGATCGGTGTGATCCTGGCCGAGACCGAGGCGGCGGCCACGGCGATCCTCGAGACGATGCAGAGCACCAAGCAGGACGTGCTGGTGCAGCGGTTCATCGGCGAGAGCCGCGGGCGTGACGTGCGTGCCCTGGTGGTGGGCGGCAAGGTGATCTCGGCCGTGCGCCGAACGGCGCAGGAGGAGGGCGAGTTCCGCAGCAACGTGCACCGGGGCGCCACCGCGGCCTCGGTCCGCCTCGACCCTGCCTACGCGGAGGCGGCCGCCCGGGCAGCGCAGATCCTGGGCCTGGAGGTGGCGGGCGTCGACATGCTCGAGTCGGACCAGGGGCCCAAGGTCATGGAGGTCAACAGCTCCCCCTCCCTGGAGGGCATGGAGCAGGCCACCGGCGCCGACCTCGTGACGCCGGTGATCGAGCACCTCGAGGCGCGGGCCCAGCTGCCGCCGGTCGACGTGCGCCAGCGCCTCACCCTGCCGCACGGCCACGGCGTCGCCGACCTGCCGGTGCCGACCTCTTCCCCGCTGGTGGGCCAGTCCCTGCGGGACGCGGGCCTCCGCGACCGGGGCGTGCAGGTCCTCAGCGTGCAGCGCGAGGGCGACCTCCACGTCAGCCCCCGCGGCGACTTCGAGGTCGCGGCGGACGACGTGCTGCTGTGCTTCGGCTCGCTGGAGACGATCCGGGCCCTGCTGACGCCGCGGAAGAAGCGGCGCAAGAAGGAGGAGGGGGAGGGCCAGGGCAGCAGTTAGTGGTTCGCGCTGGGTCCGCTAACCGCGAGGGACGCGTCTAGAAACGCCTTCAGCACTCTCGTCG
>JAWLGW010000224.1:0-8209 GCA_041690735.1 Planctomycetota bacterium | reverse complement strand
CCGAGCTGCCGAGCACCGCCAGGAAGGCCTTCTGGGGGATCTCCACGTTCCCCACGTGCTTCATGCGGCGCTTGCCCTCCTTCTGCTTCTCCAGCAGCTTGCGCTTGCGCGTGATGTCTCCGCCGTAGCACTTGGCGGTGACGTCCTTGCGGAAGGCCTTCACCGTCTCGCGCGCGACGACCCGACCGCCGATCGCGGCCTGGATCGGCACGTCGAACATGTGGCGGGGGATCTCCTTGCGCAGCCGCTGGCACAGCTCGCGCCCGCGCTTCTCCGCCTCGGAGCGGTGGCAGATCGTGGAGAGGGCGTCGACGGGCGTGCCGTTGACGAGGATGTTGAGCCGGATCAGGTCCGCCTCGAAGAAGCCCAGCAGCTCGTAGGAGAGGGTGGCGTAGCCCTTGGTGGCCGACTTGAGCTTGTCGTAGTAGTCGAACACGATCTCGGCCAGGGGGAGGTCGTACACCAGGATCACGCGGTGCGGGCCCAGGTGCTCCTGCCGGACGTACTTGCCGCGCTTCTCCTCGTTGAAGGTCATGATGAAGCCCAGGAACTCGGGCGGGGTCACGACCTGGGTGCGCACGATCGGCTCGCGGATCTCCTCCAGGAAGTTGGGGTCGGGCAGGGCCGCGGGCGAGTTGATCAGGTACGCCTCGTCCTTGCCCGTCTCGAGCACCTCGTACTTCACGCTGGGCGCCGTCTGGACGATCTGGACGTTCGACTCCCGCTCCAGCCGCTCCTGCACGATCTCCATGTGGAGCATGCCCAGGAAGCCGCACCGGAAGCCGAACCCGAGGGCGTCCGACTTCTCGGGCTCGAAGGTGAACGAGGCGTCGTTGAGGTGCAGCTTCTCCAGCGCCTTGCGCAGCAGCGGCAGCTCGGCGTTGAAGGTGGGAAAGATCCCCGCGTACACCATCGGCTGCGGCTCTTCGTAGCCCGGCAGCGGCTCGGCGCAGCGCGGGCCGCTCTCCTTGGAGTGGGTGATCGTCTCGCCGATGTTGATGTCCTCGAGCGACTTGATCGCGCCCCAGAAGTAGCCCACCTCGCCCGCGCGCAGCTCGCCGATGTGCTTCTCGCGCGGCTGGAAGATGCCGACCTCGTTGACCTCGTAGCTCTTGCCCGAGGACATGAGCAGGACCTTGTCGCGGTCCTTGAGCACCCCGTCGACCACGCGCACGTAGACCACGATCCCCCGGTAGTCGTCGTACACCGAGTCGATCACCAGGGCCTTGAGCGGCCCCTCGGGGTCGCCCTCGGGGGGCGGGATCTGCTCGACGATCAGGTCGAGGAGCTCGCGCACCCCCTGGCCGGTCTTGGCCGACACGTGCGGCGCCGCGGTGGCATCGAGGCCCAGCGAGACCTCGATCTCCTCGGCGATCTCGTCGGGGCGGGCCGTGGGCAGGTCGACCTTGTTGAGGACCGGGATGATCTCGAGGTCGGCCTCGACCGCCAGGTAGCAGTTGGCGACGGTCTGCGCCTCGACGCCCTGGGTGGCGTCCACCAGCAGCAGGGCGCCCTCGCAGGCGGCGAGGCTGCGGGAGACCTCGTAGTTGAAGTCGACGTGGCCGGGGGTGTCGATCAGGTTGAGCTGGTACTGGACCCCGTCCTTGACCCAGGGCAGGGTGACGTTGACCGCCTTGATGGTGATCCCCCGCTCGCGCTCGATGTCCATGCCGTCGAGCAGCTGCTCCTTGAGCTCGCGCTGAGTGACCACGGCGGTGATCTCCAGCATGCGGTCGGCGAGCGTGGACTTGCCGTGGTCGATGTGGGCGATGATCGAGAAGTTGCGGATCCGCTCGAGCTTCACGTCAGAGCAGCTCCAGGAGGTGGGGGCGGAGGGCTCGGAGCGCGAGGCCCCGGTGGCTGAGCCGGTTCTTCTCTTCGGCCGACAGCTCACCGAGCGTGCGCGCCCCCGAGTCCGCGGGACCGCCCGCCGGGGGGTGAGGGAGGAAGATCGCGTCGTAGCCGAAGCCGCCCGCGCCGCGCTCCTCCCGAGTGATGGTCCCCTCGAGCACCCCCTCCGCCTGCGCCAGCACCTCGCCCGCCGGGTTGGCGAGGACCACCACGCACCGGAAGCGGGCCGTGCGCCGCGGCTCGGGGACGTCGGCCAGCGCGTCGAGGAGCTTGCGCCGGTTGTCGGCGTAGGTGGCGTCCTCGCCGGCGTAGCGGGCCGAGAGGACCCCCGGGGCGCCGCCCAGGGCGTCCACCTCGAGGCCCGTGTCGTCGGCCAGGCACCAGGTGCCGACGGCGGCGGCGTACTCGCGCGCCTTCTTGGCCGCGTTCCCCTCCAGGGTGGGGGCGTCCTCGACCGCCTCCGGCACGTCGGCCGGGACGGTCTGCAGGGAGACGGGGACGTCCACCAGCAGGTCCTGGATCTCGCGCAGCTTGTCGCGGTTGCGGGTACCGACGGTGATGATCTTCACGACGCCTCGCCCGACCGGGTCAGAAGAGCGGTCAGCGGTTAGCCGTTAGCCGTTAGCTCTTTCTCTTGCTAATGGCTAACGGCTAACCGCTAACTGCTGACTGCTCCCGGAGAGCGCAGAGAGGTTGCAGAACAAGGGGTTACAGCCCGGATCGGGGCGAGGATCCTAGCACAGGAACGGTGGCCTGCCGACCTGCGAGGTCGCCTGCTCGGCTTGCAACCCGGCGAGCCGTCCTCTAGGCTTTGGGGCGAAAGTCATTGTCCACAATGCGGTTGCGGACAGTGGCCGCGGATCGGACGACCCGGTCGGGGTGCCATGCGGGCCAGCACCGAGGATCTGTTGGCGGGCGCGCTGGCGCTCGCCTACAAGTACTGCGACGTCCCCGCGCTGCGCGGCGCCTACGCGCGGGTCGCCGGGGACGGCGGCGGCCTCGACCTCGCGGGCGCCCTGGCCGAGGCCGAGCGCCTGAGCGCCGCCCGCTCCGAGAAGCTGCGGCGCGGGGCGCGGCTGGCGCAGCGCCTGCTGGCCGACGCCGTGTTCGGCACGGTCGCCATGCGCAATCAGCTGGTGGGCGGGCAGATGCTCAACGCCCTCATGGAGGAGGCCCGCCGCACCGGCTACCAGAAGACGCTGGCCGAGGTGTTGCTCGAGCGGGGCGTGGTGGAGGAGCGCCTCCGGCAGGCGATCACCGAGCGGCAAGAAGAGCTGCTCGACGAGCTGCTCGCCAAGGAGCGGACCCTCGCCGGCGCGATCGACCTCGAGGGCGACCCGCCCGACACCTGCGCCCTCAAGCTGCAGATGCTGCTGGGCGAGCTGGCCGCCAAGCTGTCGTTCCTCAGCCGGGAGGACTTCGAGGCGGCGCTGCGCGCCCAGGAGCGGGTGGAGCAGGGGCTGCCGGCCGAGGCAGAGGAGGCGCCCGCCGCCGCGCCCCTCGGCCTTGCGACGGGACCGCCCTTGCCCGAGCCGGGGGCCGGCGCCGACGACCCGGTGAAGGGCTACGAGCTGATCGAGCAGCTGGGCGCCGGCGCCATGGGCTCGGTCCTCAAGGCGCGCAAGCGCGACACCGGCGAGGTGGTGGCGCTCAAGATCCTCAAGCCGGAGCTGGCGGGCGACCGCGAGTACGTGGAGCGCTTCCTGCGCGAGGCGAAGGCCGTGGCCCGCCTGAGCCACAAGAACATCATCCGCGCCGTGCAGGTCGGCCGCTCGGGCGACTACTACTTCTTCGCCATGGAGTTCATCCACGGGCAGACGGTGTCGGACCTGATCAAGGCCAAGGGGCGCCTGCCCGAGCGATTCGCCCTCATGGTGACCCGGTGCATCGCCTCGGCGCTGGCGCACGCCTGGCAGCACCAGATCATCCACCGCGACATCAAGCCGGACAACATCATGATCACGCAGGACGGGCAGGTGAAGCTCACCGACCTCGGCCTGGCGCGGACCGCGAAGCAGGACTCGACGCTGACGATCTCGGGCGTGGTCATGGGCAGCCCGGCCTACATCTCGCCCGAGCAGGCGACCGGCGAGAAGAACCTCGACACCCGCTCGGACATCTACGCCCTGGGCGCCTCGCTGTACCACATGCTCAGCGGCGACGTCCCCTACGACGGGGAGACGCCCCTGCACGTCATGCTCAAGCACATGAACGAGCCCGTCCCCGACGTGCGCAAGAAGGCGCCGCAGGTGTCGGAGGCGACCCGGCTCCTGATCATGAAGCTCATGGCGAAGCGGCCCGAGCAGCGGTTCCAGGCGGCGCAGCACGTCGAGGCGGCGGCCGCCGCGATCGAGGAGGCGCTGGCCCGCGGGCAGGTGCCGCCGCCGATTCCGGCCAGCGTGCTGCCGCCCGGCGCCCGGATCGCCCAGCAGCCGCGCCCGCAGCCGGGCGCCCTGACACCCGGCGCGGCCAAGCCACAGCCGGCGGCGACGGCGGCGGCGCCCGCCGCCAAGGCGGCGACGAGCAAGCGCAAGGCGCTGTCTCCCGAGAAGAAGAAGCAGAAGGAGATCGGCGAGCGGCTGCGGCGCATGAAGGGCAAGAAGAAGCGGTTTTAGCTGTCGAGCAGCCGTTCGAGCGGGAAGGACCGCTTCGTGCCCGTGCCCGTGCCCGTGCCCGAAGCCTTCTCGGGCACGGGCACGGGCACGGGCACGGGCACGTTCGCATGCACTACTTCGACTACCGCGACGGCGAGCTGCACGCCGAGGACGTCCCCCTGCGCGAGCTGGCGGAGCGGTTCGGGACGCCGCTGTTCGTCTACAGCTACGCCACCCTGGTGCGCCACGTGCGCCGCTTCACCGGCGCCTTCGCGGGGGCGAGCGCGCCGCCGCTGATCGCCTACTCGATCAAGGCCAACCCCAGTCTGGCGATCGTGCGCGCCCTGGCGCGGGAGGGCGCCGGGGCCGACGTGGTCTCCCGCGGCGAGCTGGAGCGAGCCCTGCGGGCCGGCGTGCCCCCCGAGCGGATCGTGTTCGCCGGCGTGGGCAAGCGCCGCGACGAGCTGGCTCGGGCGCTCGAGGTGGGGATCCTGCAGGTCAACGTCGAGGTGCCCGAGGAGCTCGACCTGCTGGCGGAGCTGGCCCGGCAACGGGGGATCGAGGCGCCGATCGCTCTGCGGGTGAACCCGGACGTGGCCGCGGGGACGCACCTGTACATCCAGACCGGCAGCAAGGTGAACAAGTTCGGGGTCCCCCTCGACCGGGCGCGCGACCTGCTGCGGCGAGCCGCCGACACGCCCGGCCTGCGCGTGCGCGGGGTGGCCTGCCACATCGGGAGCCAGATCCTGAGCCTCGACCCCTTCCGCGACGCGCTGGCGCGGGTGAGCGACCTGATCGCGAGCCTGCAGGCCGACGGCCTCGCGCTGGAGCACGTCGACGTGGGCGGAGGGCTCGGCGTCCGCTACCGGGACGAGGAGCCGCCGAGCCTCGAGGCGTACGCCCGCACGGTGCTGGAGCAGGTGGGCCACCTCGGCCTGCGGGTGATCCTCGAGCCCGGACGGGTGATCCTCGCCAACGCCGGGGTGCTCCTGACGCGAGTGCTGTGGGTCAAGGAGAGCGCGGGGAAGCGGTTCCTCATCGTCGACGGCGCCATGAACGACCTGTCGCGCCCCGCCTTGTACCAGGCGGACCACGTGATCCTCCCGGTGCGCGAGGGCGACGCCGCCGCCCGCGCCGACGTGGTGGGTCCGATCTGCGAGACCAGCGACTTCCTGTCCCGCGACGGCGAGGTCCCCGACGCCCGCCCCGGTGACCTGCTGGTCGCCATGAGCGCCGGCGCCTACGGCCGCAGCATGTCGAGCAACTACAACACCCGGGCCCGCGCCGCCGAGGTCCTGGTCCGCGGCGGCGAGGCCCACCTGATCCAGGAGCGCGAGCGCCTCGAGGACCTGTGGGCGCGGGAGCGGGTGCCGGCGTTCTTGGAGTAGCGCCGCGGGGGCGAGCGGGCGCCACGGGGCTGGCGGTCGCTGAGGGGCTGGCTCCCACGGGGCATCCCGGGCCTCAGCCGGTCGGCGCGCCCCTGGCCCTGCCTGGGTCCCGGCTACCCCCCGCGGCTCCTCTCGAGGAGCTTGCGCAGCTCCCCCCCGACCTGCTCGAGGTCCAGGCCAGGGGGGACGGCGGGCACCAGGGCGCCGCCGCGGACGTCGCGCAGCAGGGCGGTCAGGCGGCCGGGGCCCAGGGCCTCGACCAGCGCCCAGGCGCGGGCGGCGGTCACCTCGTCGAGCGGGCCGCGCGGCGCGGCGAGCACCGCCTGCCAGTCGCCCACGGTGGGCGGCTGAGCTTCGAGGAGGGCGGCGAGGTGCCCGGGCGAGTGCCCGGTCAGCTCCCCGCCCAGGCGCGCGACGAGGCCGGCCTCCAGCCAGGGGGGCGCGGCGCCGTGGCGGGCGAGGAGGGTGAGCCGGACGTAGACGCCCGCCAGGGCGGCGGGCGGGTCCTTGGGCACGCCGCGGAGCAGGAGCAGGCCCGCGCCGCGCTCGAGGCGCGCGACGAGGGCAGGCTCGCTCGCCAGGGCCTCGTAGTCCTGCGGCGGCAGCGCGACCACCACCAGCGGGGGCCCCGCCTGCTTCCGCTGGCCCAAGGCCGCGGCCAGCCGGCCGCCCCAGGCGTCCAGCCGCTTGGCCAGGGCGCCCGCGGCCTCGGCGTCGGCGGCGCGGCACAGGACGAGGTGGTGGGTGCCGGGGGCGGCGGTCAGCGCCGCGCGCAGCCCCGTCGCCAGGCGCAGGCTCGCTGCCTCGGCGCGCACCAGCGGGTCGCCCCGGTCGAGCGCCAGCGCCAGCTCGAGGTCGTCCTGGATCCCCTGGAGCGCCGCTGGCTCGCCGCTGAGGAGGGCGGCCGGGAGGGCCCGCCGCGCTCGCGCCAGCAGGGCGTGCGGCAGGTCGGGGCGCTCGGCGAGCGCCTCGGCGGCGAGCGCTGCACTCCGCTGGGCGGCGCCCGGGCCGCAGCGGGCGAGGGTCAGGGCGAGGAGCGCCTTGCCCTCCGGTGCGGGCGTCGCGTCGACCAGCGGCTCCAGCAGGGCGCGCGCCTGCCACTCCGCGTCCGCGGCCAGCGCGGTCAGGGCGCGGTAGTGCACCACCGGCGCCGCGTCCCGGGCGGGCGGCTCGAGCCCTGCCAGCGCCGCCGCGGCCTCCTCGAGTCGTCCGGATCGCAGGGCGCGCTTCGCTCCGCTCAGGCCCTCCTGCGCGGCCGGGGGCAGGGCCTGGGCCAGGGCCACCGGGTCCACCTCCGCCGCCGACGGGAGGAACTCGCCCGGCCGGACCGGGGGCAAGCGGTCGAGGGCGCGGTCGACCGCGAGGGCGAACACCTGCTCGCGCTCCCGCCACCAGCGGGCGTCGATCGCCCCCTCCACCACCAGACGGCGGACCTCCAGCGGGCCCTTGGCGGCGCCCACTCGGAAGGACACGGCCTGGAAGCGCCCGGACGCGCGGGCGGTGCCTTGCGCCACGCCGTCCAGCTCGAGGGTGACCGCCTCGCCGTCGTAGCGCAGGCGCGCCCGCTGGCCGCCGAGGCCTGCCAGGCGCCCGTGGGCCACGGGGTTGCTGCCCGAGCCGAGGTCGAGCTCGAGGCTCCAGCTCCCCTGACCCCACCGGGCCAGGTACGTGCGGGTCGAGCCAGCGGTGTGCAGGACCAGGCCCAGGAACGGCTGCTCCCCTCCCACCTGCTCGGTGGCGACGGCCACCTCGAAGGGCAGGTCGTGCTCGAGCGGGGGCGCCAGCGGGATCGGCGGCCCGTTGAAGCTGGGCGCCTCGCCCGCCAGCGCGAGCTGGGGGCCCAGGGCGCGGAGCTCGCACCCATCCCCGGGACGGAGGTCGTGGCCGACGTAGGCGGTGGGGAAGGTCACTCGCCAGCGAGGGACCCCGGTCGAGGTCGGCAGGGGCGCGGCCGTGGCCGAGGTGGCGGCGCGGGCGATCACGAGCGTGGGCTCGAACTCCTCGGGAGCGCCCAGGCCGGCGAGCGCGCCGCGAGCCGCCCCGGGGTCCTTCGCCAGCAGGGCCGCCCGCAGCAGGGCGCGCTGGTCGGCGGCCTGCGCGGGCGAGGCCGCCGCCTGGAGCACGCGCACCGCCAGCGCGCGGTCCTCGTTCCAGCCCAGGCGACGCTCGCCCTGCGGGGTCCGCAGGGTGAAGCCCTCGGCGTCGAGCGCCTCCACCCGCACCGCGTCGGCGCGCTCGCCCTCCAGCTCGACGCCCACCAGCATGCCCGCCTCGCGGGCCCGCTCGGCGCGCCGCGCCCACACGCTGGCAGAGACCGCCGCCCGCGCCGCCTCGAGGCGCGCCGCGGCCGCCTCGCCGCCGGCCGCCAGGCGCGCC
>JAWLGW010000223.1:0-8245 GCA_041690735.1 Planctomycetota bacterium | reverse complement strand
CGCATGGCCAGCTCGACCACCTCCAGCAGGTCGTCGCGGCCGGCGCCTTCCTCGGGCAGCTGCTCGGCCAGGTGTTCGACCACCTGCTCGCCCGCGGCGCGCAGCGGCTGGGGATCGACCTCCTGGGCGGCGCTCGCCAAGGCCGGCCGATCGATCGCCCACCGATCGCGCGCCAGCACCTGCACCCGGCCTGCCTCGACCTGCCGCAGCAGCTCGCCGCGGACCTCGGCCAGCGGGGCGTCGGCGAGGTCCGCCAGGAGCGTGAGCGGCGCGGGCCGCCCCAGCGCCGCCAGGGCGAGCAACACCCGCTGTCCCGTGGCGCTGGCTTCGGCGGAGGCCGCGCGCCACTCGGCGGCCGCGTCCGGCGGGGCGGCGCTCGCGGGCAGCGGACGGTCGGCGACCCACGCGCGGGCCAGGGCCAGGGCGCGGCCGGGGGTGGCGCCGGGCGCCGAGAGCGGCGGGAGCAGGGCGCTCGGGCAGGCCTCCTGCCCGAGGGCGCCGCTGATCAGGAAGCCCAAGGTCTCGGGGCTCAGGGGTTCGAGGGGGATCGTCTCCGCGAACCGCCCCTCGAGGGCGGCGTCCTCGGTCGCGCCCTCGTCCGCGACGACCAGCAGGAGTCGTGGCGGGGGGCCGTCCGCCGCGGGGTCGGAGCCCAGCGCCGTGATCGCCTCGCCCGCCTCCCGCGCCGCGGCCCAGGCGGAGCGCGCCAGGGCGCCGACCATGGCGCGGGTCGTGGGGCGGGCCGCCTCGAGGTGCGTCAGCAGCAGCACCAGCGGCGCGGCGCGCGCGACGCTCAGCAGCTGCTCGGCCACCGCGTGGCGGAGGCGGGTCGCGGCCGCCTCGGCGTCCGCGCGCGGCGGGGGCTCGGCGCCGCCGACGGGCGTCGCATGGCCCGCTCGTGGTTCCCGCCCCGCCGCGCGACCGCCGCGGTGGCCGGGCCGGTCGACGCGGTGAGCGCGATGTCGATCTTCGAGCGCGCCCGGATCGTGGCGGAGGCGGGTCGCGGCCGCCTCGGCGTCCGCGAGCGGCGGAGGCTCGGCGCCGCCCGCCAGCACCGGCGCGAGGTCCGGCAGGAGGGCGCGCAGGGCCCACCGCGAGGCGGCGGGGCCCTTGTGCAGGTGACGGCGCAGCTCGGGGCGCGCCAGGAGCTCGCGCACCAGGTCGGCGAACGGGCCCAGCGGCCCCTGCCCTCCCGCGCCGCACCGGCCGCGCAGCACGAAGGCCTCCTCCAGCGAGGCCCGCAGGGCGAGCTCGTCCAGCAGGCGGCGCTTGCCGGCGCCGGCCGGACCTCGGACGACCGCCAGGGTGGGCGGCGGGAGGCGGCGCGAGGCGCCCCGGACGGCGCTGCGCCGAAAGCTGCGGCTGCGCTCCCGCCGCTCGGTCAGGGGGTGCGACAGCTCGAGGAGGCGGTCCAGCGCGTCGCCCCGGCCCACCAGCGGCGTCGGCAGCGGGAGCCGCTGCGGCGGCGCGGCGCGGGTCAGCCGCTGGCCGCACAGCTCCTCGAGGCTCTGCAGCGCGTGGCTCACCGACGGCGGGCGGTCGTCCGCCAGCGGGCGCAGCAGGACCATGACGAAGGTGGCGAGGTCGATCGGCAGCCCGGGGACCAGGCTGGTGAGGGGGGGCGGCTCGGTGGTGGCGGAGGGGGAGCGCTGCAGGGTGTCCGAGCCGGCCAGCAGCTCGTACAGGACGAGGCCCGCCTCGAACAGGTTGGCGCGCCGATCGACGCGGCAGCCGGCCCGCCGCTCGGGCGCCAGCCCGCGCCCTCGCGCGGCCGCCGGATCCCCGCGGGCGCCCTCGGGCGCGAGCCCGCCGTGGTCGACCAGGACCAGCGCCGGCGCGTCGCCAGCCGCGATCCGGATCTGGTAGGGCCGGCGGCCGCCCGGGACCAGGCCGAGGGCGTGGTAGGCGCCGAACGCCTCCAGCAGCTGGACCAGCGCCTGGATGATCTCCTCGGGGGGGCGGCCGATCGCCCACGAGTACAGCTCCTCGCCTTCGATCAGGTCCATGACGAAGTAGGCGCGGCCGTCGTCGAGGTCACCGAGGTCGTGGACGCGCGCGATCGAGGGGTGGTCGAGGGCCCGGATCTGCGCCACCTCGTCCAGCAGCGGGTCGTCGGGCTCGACCAGGCGGAGCGCCCGCGGCGGCGCGTCGCTCGCCTCCCGGTCGCGCACGACGAGGGTGCTCGGGCCGAGCTCCCGCAGCACCTCGTACCTGCCACTCAGCAGGGTGTCCGCCGATTGCATGGTCCCCGTAGCCCGACTCCCCGCTCGACTGTATGGAGCGTGGGGAGTGGAGGCAAGCATTGAGGCGGGGAGCCCGCGCTGGGTGCGACGGCGTCCCGCGGCCTCACCTCACCAGGCTCACCAGCTCCTGTCCGATGTTCTCGCGCTCCCACTCGAAGCCGAGCGCCTGCAGGCGGCGGGGGAGGGCCCGGCAGCTCGGCAGGAGGAGGGCGTCCGCGACCTCGCCCACCGCCGCTCTCAGGGCGAAGGCCGGGGCGCGCAGCAGCGCGGGGCGGCCCGCCAGGAGCGCCGTCTCCCAGGCCAGGTCCGCCTGGCGGACCGGGTGCGGCGCGGTGAGGTTGAAGGCCCCCTCGGCGGCGGGGGTGCGGGCCAGGAACAGGAGCGCCCGCGCCAGGTCGTCCGCGTCGATCCAGGCCCACCACTGGCGACCCGACCCGAGCGGGCCGCCCAGGCCCCACTGGATCGGGCGCAGGAGCGATCGCCAGGCGGGGGCATCGTCGGCCAGGACCAGGCCGATGCGCGCCAGCACCACCCGCGCGCGCCCGCGCGCCGCGGTCGCCGCCTCCTCCCACCGCTCGCACACCGCCGCCAGGAAGCCGGGCCCGCGGGGGCTCGCCTCGTCGACCTCCGCCTCGCCGGTGTCGCCGTAGTAGCCGACGGCCGAGGCGTTCACCCACACCGGCGGCGGAGCGGCACAGCGGGCGTGGGCCCGGGCCAGGGCGCGGGTGGCGTCGAGGCGGCTGCGCATGACCCGGCGCTTGTGCGGGGTCGACAGGCGCCCCGCGGCGAGGGAGGCGCCCGCCAGGTTGACCAGGGCGTCCGCGCCCTCGAGCGCCGCGCCCACCGCCGACAGCTCGGCCTCGTCGCCCGAGGCGGCGGCGTCCGGTCGCCAGGGGTGAGCCTCCACGCCGTCGCCCGAGCGGCCTGCCCCGTAGGCGAGGGTGCGCACCGCGATGCCCTCCGCGCGCGCCCGGGCGACGAGGTGCCGCCCCACGACGCCGCTCGCGCCGGCGATCACCACCGAGCGGAGGGGGACCTGCTCTGCCGGCGCGTCCGCCACGGCCTCGCTCACCGCTTCCAGAACATGAACCGGCTGATGCGGATCTTGCGCAGCCCCTTGGGGAACACGAAGGTCAGCGTCAGGGCCCACAGGGTCGCGCCAGCCGCCAGCAGGGCGATCACCGGGGCGACCGGGATGTCGTACAGCGTGTACTGGAAGGGCGCGATGGTGATCGCCGCGGCCACGATCAGCGCCGCGGCCTGCACCATCAGCACCAGCCGCACCCCGTGGACCCGACCGGCCGTGGTCAGCTCGTCGAGGGCCTCGCCGCGCACGCCCACCTGGAAGCGCCCCGCCGACAGGTCGTGCAGCAGCTGGTTGAGCTGACCGGGGACCTCGTTGACGAAGGCCTGCAGCCCCAGGATCAGGCTCATGGCCTCGGGCCCGGCGCGGGTCCAGTCCAGGCGCTGCATGATCAGCTGCTGCACGTAGGGGAGGATGAGGGCCTGCACGTCCAGGTCCGGGTACAGGTGGCGGACGATCCCCTCCAGGGTGGCGGTGGCCCGGGCCAGGATCGCGAAGTCGGGCGGCAGCTTGATCCGGTGCTTGCGGATCACCTCGATGCTGTCGGTGATGATCGATGAGGCGTCGAGCTCGGACAGCTCCACGCCCACGTACTTGTCCATGAGCACCCGGATCTCGCGCTCGTAGGCCATGCGGTCGAAGCCGGGTGGGACCTCGCCGACCTTGAGGGTGAGGCGGGCGAGGGTGCCCGGGCTCTTGAGGGCGATCGCCGTGAGCCAGTGGATCAGCACCTCCTGCTGCTCGGAGGTGAGGTGGCCCCACAGGCCGTAGTCGATCATGCCCAGGCGGCCGTCCCGGAGCACCAGGACGTTCCCCGGGTGGGGGTCGCCGTGGAAGAAGCCGTCCTCGAACACCTGCTTGAACGCCGTCTCCACCAGCCGGTCGCGCAGGGCGGCGGGGTCGTAGTGGGGGTCGTCCTTGGTGTCGGTGATCTTGATGCCGTCGAGGTAGGTCATGGTCAGGACCTTGGGCGTCGACAGCTCGGGGAAGGCCTCCGGCACCACCAGCAGCTCGGGGCGGTCGGCGTAGTTGCGGCGGGCGCGCTCGAGGTTTCGCCGCTCGTGCACGAAGTCGAGCTCCTGCGCCACCGCCTGCTCGAACTGCTCCACGATCGCCGTGGGCGAGTAGGCGGACACCTCCTCGATGGTCTGCTGCAGGATCTTGCCCAGCCAGTACAGCAGGCTGAGGTCGGAGCTCATGACCTCGCGGATCCCGGGCCGCTGCACCTTGCACACGACCTCGACCCGCTCGCCGTCGCGCTCGATCGCCGCCCGGTGGACCTGCGCGATGGACGCCGTGGCCAGCGGCTCCTCCTCGAAGGACACGAACAGCTCGGCCAGCGGGCGCCCGAGCTCCTCCTCGACCACCTGGCGCATGGTCTCGAACGGCAGGGGCGGCGCCTGGTCCTGCAGGCTCTTGAGGGCCAGCGCGTAGGCCTCGGGGACGATGTCCGCGCGGGTGGACAGGATCTGCCCCAGCTTGACGAAGGTCGGCCCCAGCGCCTCGAGCACCCGGCGGACCCGCTCGGGGGTCGGCATGCGCTCGGGGGCGGGCGCCTCGCCCTCCGCCTCGCCCGCCGTGACCGCCGGCTCGACGTCGACCGAGGCCAGCGCAGCCTTGCTGAGCAGGAACCCGAAGCCGTGCGAGATCAGGACCTGGACGATCTCGGAGGCTCGCTTGAGGTCCTTGAGGGGAGCGGTGCTGAGGCGCGCGGTGACCACGAGCTCATTCTAGGGGATCGCCCCGCCCTTGCCCTTCCCCTTGCCCTCTCTTCCACGCAGCGAAAGAGCTGTCGCTGGCCGCCTCGCGCCCCGCCGCCGTCGGGCAAGGGCCCGGAGCAGGGGCAGGGCAGGGGTCCGTCGCCTACTCGCCGAAGCAGATCCCGACGGCGCGGGCGGCCTCGACCAGCGGGCCGCGCGGGTCGACCAGGTGCGGGTCGGCGATGGCGTCGGCGATCGGGACCGTGATGATGTTGGGGGTCCGCAGGGCGACCATGGTGCCCGTCTCGCCGCGGGCGAGGGCCTCCACCGCCGCCACGCCGAACCGGGTGCCCAGCACCCGATCGAACTGGACGGGCGAGCCGCCGCGCTGAATGTGGCCCAGCACCGTGACGCGCACGTCGAGGTCGAGGTGTGGCTCGAGGGCGGTCGCCAGCTTGCAGCCGGCGCCGAACAGCTTGGGCATGGCCCCCAGCGCCCGCGGGCCGGCGTAGCTCTTGTCTCCGTCGATCGGCTGAGCGCCCTCGGCGACCACCGCGATGCTGTAGGGATAGCCCTCCTCCTTGCGACGGCGGATCAGCTCCACCAGCGGCTCGACGCGGTACGGCATCTCGCCCAGCAGGCAGATGTGCGCGCCCCCTGCGATCGCCGAGTGGAGGGCGATCCAGCCGGCGTGACGGCCCATGACCTCGAGGATCATGACCCGGTCGTGGCTCTCGGCCGTGTCCTGCAGGCGATCGAGGGCGTCGGTGGCGGTCTGCACGGCGGTGTGGAACCCGAAGGTGTAGTCGGTCGCGCCCACGTCCTGGTCGATCGTCTTGGGGACGCCGACGATGTTCATGCCCTTCTCGATCAGCCGCTGGGCGATCCGCATGCTGCCGTCGCCGCCGATGCTCACCAGGGCGTCGAGGCCGAGCTTGCGGTAGTTCTCGATCACCCGGTCGGAGACGTCGGTCTCGACCTGCTCCCCGTCGCGCTCGACCACGAACTGGAAGGGGTCGCTCTTGTTGGAGGTCCCCAGGATCGTGCCGCCGCGCTCGAGGATGTCCTGGACGTCGCGGGGCTGGAGCCAGCGGTTGCCGTGGGGGCTCTTGTAGTCGAGGTCGATCAGCCCCGAGGTGGCGTCCTCGATGCCCAGCACCTCCCAGCCCTTGCTGTGGGCCGTGAGGACCACGGCGCGGATCACCGCGTTGAGGCCGGGGCAGTCGCCGCCTCCGGTCATGACGCCGATGCGCTTGATCGTCATGTTCGCTCCCTCGCGTCCTCTGGATTGCGCCCTCGCGCCAGAGCGCGGAATATACCGCTCTCTCGGAGGCCGCGTGACCGTCCCTCTCCAGGGCGAGAATTACGTCGTCCGGCCCGGGCGGCCGGACGTCCCCATCCTGATCACCTGCGAGCACGCCAGCAACGCCGTCCCGGGCGAGTGGGCGGCGCTGGGCCTCCCGGGTGAGCTGCTGGACAGCCACTGGGGCTGGGACCGGTGGGCCGCCGACACCCTGGGGCGCTTCGCGCCGGCCCTGGGGGCGACCACGATCTGCTCGCGCGTCTCGCGGCTGGTGCTGGACGTCAACCGCGGCCCTCAGGACGCCACCCTGATCCGCGAGCAGGCCGAGGGGCTCGCGCTGCCGGGCAACGTCGGGCTCACGGCGGCGCAGGTCAGCGAGCGGGTGGCCCGGCTCCACGCCCCCTACCACGCTGCGATCGACGCCTCCCTGGCCCGGCTGGTGGAGCGGTTCGGCGCCGAGCGGGTGGTGTTCTTCACCTTCCACAGCTTCACCGGCGCCTTCGGGGAGGAGGACCGGGCCTTCGACGTGGGGGTGTTGTTCGACGCCCACGAGGACCTGGCTGCCGGGGTCAAGCGGGCCCTGGCCACGGCCGGGCTGCGGGTGCGCCTCAACGAGCCCTACTCTGGCTACCGGGGCGAGATCTACGCCGCGGCCGTGCACGGCGAGGCGCACGACGTGGCCTACTTCGAGATCGAGCTCAACCAGCACGTCCTCGAGGACCCCGCCCGGCGGCAGGCGATCGCCGACGTGTTCCGGCAGGTCGTGCCGGCGATCTTCCCCCACCTCCCCTGCCGCTGAGCAAACGTGCCGTGCCCGTGCCCGTGTGCGTGTGCGCGAGGCTGTCGCAATAGAGAGGAGCTCACCTCTCAATCGTGCCCGTGCCCGTGCCCGTGCCCGTGGCCGCGGGACTTCGGGCACGGGCACGATTGAGCTGCCGCTGCACTTCGCGACAGCTTCCCGCCTCCCGTCCCCGTGCCCTCCAGACCCCCCTGCAGAGGCGCCTCCCGATCCGTAGGATGATCCGTGAGGGGAGGGACCTTCGTGAGCCGCAGCGCGGACACCTCGTTTCGCCTGATCGCCTTGCAGAAGGAGCTGCTGAGCAAGGAGCGCCTGGACGAGGCGCAGCGCGAGGCGCGGCGGCGACGGGCGCCCCTGGAGAAGGTGATCGAGGAGGCGGGCGACCTCGACGCGGAGGCGCTGGAGCGGATCCGCCGCACCCGGGGGCGGCACGCCCGCCGGTGCGACGCCTGCCCGCGCCTGACCTACCTGCTGCCCCGGCAGACGATCGCCAACACCCCCTGCGAGCACTGCGGCGGCGCGCTGCGGGCGCCGGGCGCGCCAGCCGGGGCGCAGCCCGCGGCGGCAGGGCCTGCCGGGTCGCGTCCGCCAGCGCCGCGTCCGCCGGGCCAGCCGCGCCCGCCGGGGCAGCGCCCCGCCGGCGCCGGGCGCCCCGTCGGCGCGCGGGCAGGAGGGCCGGGAGGGCCGGGAGGGCCGGGAGGGCCGGGAGGGCCGCAGCGGGAGCCTGCGTCCGCGCGGGCGTCCGAGCCGGAGGTCGCTTCGGCGAGGGCCGCCGCGCCCGTGCCCGAGTCGCCGCAGGAGCAGGAGCCGGTGGCGGCTGCGACGAGCGCCTCGGCCGGGGCTCCCGAAGCCGCGCCGGCGGAGCCGTCCGCCGCCGCTGCCGCGCCGCCAGGTGAGGAGCCGCCCCCCGCGGCGAGCGGGGAGGGCACCGTCGACGTCCCCGACCCCGCCGAGGCGGAGGACCAGGGCGAGCGGGCTCGCCGCCTGCGCATGGCCGGCGCCGGCTTCGGCTACGAGCCCGAGGCGGCCGCGCCCGAGGAGCGGCCGCGGGGGCGGATCGGCGTCGCCGGCTTCGGCGCCCCGCCGGTCGTGGACGACGCCGCCGCGGCCGAGGAC
>JAWLGW010000222.1:1025-8248 GCA_041690735.1 Planctomycetota bacterium | reverse complement strand
CCGGACCAGGTAGTCGTCGATCCCCGCCCGGCCGCGCGGCCGGTGCTCGAGGACGTCCGGCGTGGCGTCGCCGGCCACGCACACGTCGGGGTAGCCCACCACCAGCAGCGCGGTGTGGCCGGGCCTGGGGATCAGCCGCACCGTCGCCTCCAGCGTGAGGGCGCAGGTGCCCTCGGTGCCGACGAGCGCGCGGGCCACGTGGAACCCCTTCTCGGGGAGCAGGTCGTCGAGGTTGTAGCCCGACACCCGCCGCGGGATCTGGGGGAACCGGGCCCGGATGTCGGTGGCGTGGCGGTCCCGCAGCGCGCGCAGCCGCCGGTAGAGCTCGCCGCGCCGCCCCGGCTCGGCGCACAGCTCCTCGAGGCGGCGCTCCGGGGTGGCGCCGACGCGCAGGCGCAGCCCCTGATAGGTGAGGACGTCGAGCGCCTCCACGTTGTCGGCCGTCCTGCCGGCGATCACCGAGCGCACGCCGCACGAGTTGTTGCCGATCATGCCGCCCAGCGTGCAGTGGGTGTGGGTCGCCGGGTCGGGCCCGAAGGTGAGCCCGTGCTTGGCCGCCGCGTCCCGGAGGTCGTCGAGGACGACGCCGGGCTGGACCCGCGCCACCCGCCGGTCGGGGTCGATCTCGAGCACCCGGCGCAGGTGCTTGGAGGCGTCGATCACGACCGCCACGTTGCAGCACTGCCCGGCGAGGCTGGTCCCGCCCCCGCGGCCGAGGAGGGGCGCGCCGAAGTCCCGGCACACCGCAGCCGCCTTGACCATGTCCTCCACGTCGACCGGGACCACCACGCCGATCGGGACCTGCCGGTAGTTCGAGGCGTCCACGGAGTACATGGCGCGGCTGCCCGGGTCGAACCTGACCTCGCCGCGCAGCCGCGCTCGCAGGGCGGCCTTGAGCTCGGCCGCGTCGCCCGACCACGCGCCGCCGCGGGTGCCCGGGGGCGCGTGCGCCTGCGTCGGAGCGAGCTCGAGGTGCCGGCGCGTCATGAGGTGATCTCCTTCCGGAAGGTCTGGTAGCGGGCGGCGTCCTGACGCTTGAGCTCCAGCCCGAGGCCGGGTCGGTCGGCGGCCGGGGCGAGCGCTCCTCCCTCGGGCGTCAGCGCGCCGTCGAACAGCAGGCGCTCGATCCGGGCGTGGTCGTGGAAGTACTCCACGTGGCGCGCGCCGGGGAGGGCGCAGCAGGGGTGGGCGTGGAGGCTGGGCGCGGTGTGGGCCGACAGCGGCAGGGCGTGGGCGGAGCACAGGGCGCCCGCCCGGAGGAAGCCGGTCACTCCGCCGCAGCGGGTGGCGTCGGGCTGGAGCACGTCCACCGCGCCCCCCTCCAGCAGGCGGCGGAAGTCGAACAGGTCATAGCCGTACTCGCCGGCGGTGATCTCCATGCCGGCGGGGGCCAGGTCGCGCAGGAGGCGCAGGCCCTCCACGTCGTCGGACGACACCGGCTCCTCGAACCAGGAGACCCCGCCCTCGTCGGCGAAGCGGCGGGCGAGCGCCAGCGCCTGCTTGCGGTCGTAGGCGCCGTTGGCGTCCACGAACAGCTCCGCCTCATCGCCGATCGCGCGGCGAGCGGCCCGCACCCGCGCCGGGTCGGCGGCGGGGTCGCTGCCCACCTTCATCTTGACCATCGCGATGCCCTGCTCCACCCAGCCCGCCAGCTGCTCGCACAGCCGGCGCTCGTCGTAGCTGGTGAACCCGCCGCTGCCGTACACCGGGATCCGGCCCCGGCAGGGGCCCAGCAGCTGCAGGAGCGGGATCCCGAGCAGGCGCGCCTTGAGGTCCCACAGGGCCGCGTCGACCGCCGAGAGCGCGTGGGCGGCGACGCCCCGCCGGCCGAGGTTGCGGCACTCGCGCCACATGGCGAGGTGCGCCGCGGTGGTGGCCATGGCGTCGCCCCCACACACCCGCGGCGCCAGCTCGGCGGCGGCCAGGCTCGCCGCGGCCAGGTGGGCGTAGCCGTACCCCAGCCCGCGCCGGTCCCCCGCCTCGGCCTCGACCACCACCACGGCGGTGGAGGCCCAGGACAGGGTCCCGTCCGCCTCGGGGCCGTCGGTCGGCACCTCGTAGGCGGAGACCGTGAGCTTGCGGACCGTGCAGGTCACTCGCGGGTGCGCCTCCAGGGGCTGCGCCTCCAGGGCTCGTCCGGGCGGGAGGACGTCGGCCCACCGAGCCGGCGCCCTCGCGCGCCGGCGCGCTCAGCGCGTCAGGAACTCCTGCACCTTGTGCTTGAAGGTCTGGCGCATGACGGCGGCCCGGTCCGGCTCGCCGGTGAGCATGGCGGTGGTGATGCCCACGGCCTGCTCGAGCTCGATGTGGGGCGGGAGCGGCGGCACCTCGGGGTCGGCCAGGCCGTCGAGGACCACGGGCCGGTCGCAGCTCAGCGCCTCGTCCCAGGCCGGCGCCACGTGGCCGGGGTCCTCCACCCGGATCCCGCGCAGGCCCAGGAGCTCCGCCCAGGCGGCGTAATCGACGTCGGGGATCACCTGCGAGGCCTCGAACTTGGGGTCCCCCGACATGACCCGCTGCTCCCAGGTGACCTGGTTGAGGTCGTTGTTGTGGAGCACCAGGACGATCAGGCGCGGGTCGGACCACCGCCGCCAGTACTTGGCGATCGTGATCATCTCGTTCAAGCCGTTCATGGTGAACGCGCCGTCCCCCACGCAGGCGATCACGGGCCGCTCGGGGTAGGCCATCTTGGCCGCGAAGGCGTAGGGCACGCCGCTCCCCATGGTGGCCAGCGTGCCGGACAGGGAGCCGTGCATCCCCGCGCGGAACTTGAGGTGCCGGGCGTACCAGTTGGCGGCCGACCCCGAGTCGCAGGTGACGATGCACCCCTCGGGCAGCCGCTGGCTCAGCTCCGAGAAGTAGCGCTGCGGGTTGACCGGGTCGGCGTCGAGGTGGGCCCGGTCCTCCATGAGGCGCCACCACCGCGCGACGCTCGCCTCGATCCGCTCCCGCCAGGAGCGGTCCTGCTTGCGGCGGAGGAGCGGGATCAGGGCCCGCAGGGTCTCGGTGCTGTCGCCGACGAGCATCGCCTCCATGGGGTAGCGGATGCCGATCATGCGGGCGTCGATGTCGATCTGGACCCCGCGCGCCTGCCCGAACCTGGGGAGGAACTGCGTGTAGGGCAGGCTGCTCCCGACCATGAGCAGCGTGTCGCAGCTCATCATCATGTCGTCGGAGGGGATCGTCCCCAGCAACCCGATCGACCCGGTGACGAAGGGGAGGTCGTCGGGGAGGGCGTCCTTGCCCAGCAGCGCCTTGGCGACCCCGGCCCCGAGCAGGTCCGCCACCTCGATCACCTCCTTGGCGGCCTTCTTGGCGCCCTGACCGATCAGGATCGCCACCCGCTTGCCCTCGTTGAGGATCCTGGCCGCCTCCTGGATATCGGCCTCGGGCGCCAGGACCCGGCTCTCGGCGAAGCCGATAGTGGTGGGGATGTGCTTGAAGGCGTGCTTGGGCGGCGCGTACGTCTCCTCCTGGAGGTCGGCCGGGACGATCACGCAGGTCACGGTGCGCTCGGTGTGCGCGATCCGGAGCGCCCGGTCGATCAGCGCCGGGAACTGCTTGGCGGTCATGGCCGTATGGACGTAGGCGCCGGCGACGTCCTTGAACAGGCTCTGGAGGTCGACCTCCTGCTGGTAGTGGCCGCCCAGGGCGGAGCGGGCCTGCTGCCCCACGATCGCCACCACCGGCTGGTGGTCGAGCTTGGCGTCGTACAGGCCGTTGAGCAGGTGGATCGCGCCGGGGCCGCTGGTCGCCAGGCACACCCCGACCTCGCCCGTGAACTTGGCGTGCCCGCAGGCCATGAACGCCGCCATCTCCTCGTGGCGCGCCTGAATGAACTCGGGGCCGCCCTCGCTCTGGGCCCGGTTGAGGGCGCCCATGATCCCGTTGATCCCATCGCCGGGGTACCCGTAGATCCGCTTGACGCCCCACTCCCGCAGGCGCTGGACCATGTAGTCGCTGACGTGCATGACTTCCCTCTGCTGCCGCTGGTTGCGCTCGCTCGCGTGCCCGAGGCGACCGCCAGCGCGATCGCGATCGCTGCAGCAGGGGGCGCGCAAGTCAGGTGCCCGCGGAGGGCGTCACAGCCTCCGCCGGGCTCGGGGGCGAGGGCGGCGGGGCGGGTCCCTCGTGTCGAGGTGGGGGCGACCCGCGTCGCGAGCAGCGAGGCGAGCGCTGCGGGCGACTGCTTCTCCGGGGTGAGCCGCGCCTGTCCCGCGCCGCCGCCCGGAGGGACGGGCGGCTTGTGCCCGGCGAGCGCCTGGGGCATGCTCGCGCCTCCCGAGGAGGAGCGACACGCCATGGCCCTGAGCCCCGACCTGTTGGAGATCCTGCGCTGCCCCGAGGCCCGCACGCCCGTGAAGGAGGCGGACGCCGCCCTGATCGAGCGCCTCAACCAGGCGATCGCCGCCGGCAAGCTGACGAACAAGGCGGGCCAGCAGGTGAGCGAGCCGGTGCAGGGGGCGCTGGTGCGCGAGGACGGCGCGATCGCCTATCCGGTGCGGGACGACATCCCGGTCATGCTGGTGGACGAGGGGATCCCGCTGGAGCAGGTGGGGTAGGTCATGTTCCCTGTTCGTTCTCTTCCCCATGCACCCACTTCGCCCGGGCCTCCGCCAGCTGCTCGGCGGCCGCCCGGTCCTCGCGCCAGGCCCGCTCCAGGTCGTCGTGCTCCTCCTCCTCGTCCGGCTCCGCCCCGCCGAAGCGGTCGAGGAGCTCGGCCAGCTCGGCGGCCAGGGAGCGGAGGGCGTCGGTGTGGGTGCGGCCGCGGGAGATCTCGGGGCCGAGCGACTTGCGGGCCCGGTCGAGCTGGGACTGGGTCTGGTTGGCGGTGGTGTCCGCCTGCTCGCTCAGGCGGCGGGCCTCCTCGGCGAACAGCACGAAGGCGGGGTCCTCCGAGCGGGTGGCGGCCAGGTCGGCGTTGAGGGCCAGGTGCTTGGCCCGGCGCGCGATCTCGTCGGCGTCCTCCACCAGCCCGACCATCTCGTGCAGGCGACCCAGCTGCGCCTCGAGCCGCCGCGCCCCCTCCTTGGCCACGTTCGCCTCGTCCAGCAGGGCGTGGTGGGTCCGCCACAGGCGCGCGGCGGTCGCGCGCGCCAGCTCGTCGATCGTGGCGTCCCGCACCTCGATCGCGGCGGCCAGGCGGCGGACGGCGTCGTGGTCGGCGGGGGTGAGGCCGCCTTCGGGTCGCCGCGCGGCCGCCGTGACGCCGGCGGCGAACTCGGCCGCCGCCCCGCGGGCGCGGGCCAGCGCCCCGGCGGCCGCGTCCGCCGAGCGCACCGCCCGCTCCACCTCCTCCAGCGCGCGCTCCAGGGCGGACACCCCCTGGGCGATCGCCCCCCGGGCCTGCACCGTGTCGCGGCCCAGCGAGCCGGCGAGGTCGCTGATCTCGGCCGCCCCGCGGGCGCCGCGGTCGGAGAGGGTGCGGATCTCGTGCGCCACCTTCTCGAGGCCGCGGTCGTCCTCGCCCAGGCGCGCCGCCTCCACCTGGAAGTTGAGGGCCAGCAGGTCGGTGCGCACCGCGGCGTCGATGCTGGCCCGCGCCACCTCCTCGATCCGCCGCGCCTGCTCGTCGGAGGGGTCGAGGCGGCCGCTCACCGCGTCGAGCTGGGCCTGCGCCCGCTCGACCGCCTTGCGGGCGCCCCGCAGCACGCGCTCCATGCGGGAGCCGAGGCGGGTCGCCTCGGCGTTGAGCCCGTCGACCTCGAGCCCCCAGCGCAGCAGCTCCTCGCCGGCCCCGGCGTCGCTCACCCCTCCTCCTCCTCGGCGGCCGGCTGCGCCGCCTCGCTCAGAATCGTATCGAGCGGCGCCAGGGGCCGCCCGTCCACCAGGCACTCGCCCTCCAGCAGCACCAGCCCGTCCTCCGCCACCGCCCGCGCGCCGGCGCGGCGCCCCTCGGGGCCGAGGTCCTGCGCCTCCTCGAGGTCGAGGAGCTCCACCCCCTCGATCGCCTCCACCGCCAGGGCCACGGGCTCGGCGGACTCGATCACCACCACGCCCTCGGTCGGCTGAGGGGGGCGCGGCTCGAGGCCCAGGCGCGCGGCGAGGTCGATCACCACCACCACCAGGCCGCCCACCTCGCTGATCCCGCGCACGTAGTCGGGCGACCAGGGGAGGCGGGCCCACCGGTTGGGGCGCTCGATCGAGCGGACCGACCCCACGTCGAGCCCGAACGGGCGACCGCTGGCCGTGACCCGCAGCAGCTTGATCGGCTCCATGGCGGGCTAGACCCCCGCCGGCGCGTCGGCCTGCTGCCGGTGGCGGTACTGGTGCAGCCGCCAGGCGTCGATCACCAGCACCAGCCGTCCGTCCCCGAACAGCGCCGCCCCGTCCACGCCCGGATGCGCGAACCGGCGGCCCAGGGAGCGCACCACCACCAGGTCGCGGCGCAGCACGTCGTCGACCACGACCCTCAGCTCGTGCTCGCTGGCGGAGCGACTGACCAGGGGCACGATCCGCACCGCGAACCGGTCGCGCATGCGCCGCTCGCGCTCGGGGACCTTCTCCACGTGGCGCCGCTCCAGGCCTCGCGGCTGGCCCACCAGCTCCGACAGCCGGACCCACTCGGCGCCGCCCTCGGGGGTGACCTCCTCGACGGCGCGGACCGCGGCCAGCGGCAGGGCGTAGTGCTCGGCGCCGGCTCGCACCAGGAGCACCCGCGCGGTGGCCACCGCCGGCGGCACCACCAGCCGGGCGCGGGTCCCCTGGCCCGGGACCGAGCGGAACACCAGGCGCCCGCGCAGGGAGCGCACTCGCTCCAGGACGCTGGAGAGGCCCACCCCGCGGCCGGCGTCGTCGGTCACCGAGGCGGCCGTGGAGACGCCGGCGGTGAACGCCTGGCTCTGATGGCTCAGCTCGTCGGTGAGCAGGAGCAGCCCCTCTGCCCGGGAGCGCTCCACCAGCAGCGCGGTGTCCATGCCCCGACCGTCGTCCGCCACCTCGAAGGTGACGCCGGTCGGGCCGGCGCGGGCGGTGAGGTGCAGGGTCGCCACCACCGACTTGCCGGCGGCCGCCCGCTCGCTCTTGGGCTCCACCCCGTGGATCAAGGCGTTCTTCACCAGGTGGAGCACCGGCTCCACCAGCGCGTCGAGGGTCGCCTTGTCGATCTCGGTGGCGGCGCCGTCGGTCAGCACCTCGACCGCCATGTCGGGGTGGCGGGAGGTGTACTCCCGCACCGTCATGCGGGCCAGCGCGAACAGCCCGCGCACCGTGACCAGGCGCGC